>DUOF01000029.1 GCA_012839015.1 bacterium | reverse complement strand
CTGAGGGGGTAACTAGTGAAGATGAATTAAGGGATAAATGGTACCTAGAACTACAAACGCAAAAAGTTACTGAAAGATATTGGAAAGAAGCAGAAAGTGAATACTATAAAGGTTATTTGTCTACTAACCTTCCATTCCATATATCTGAAGTAAGGGTTAATTTGAGTAAAGAGCCAAATTTAGACATGGTTAATAAAACCATTACTAATACTGATGCTAAGAAAATAGCAGGAATAACTACTAGCCTATTAGAGGGCGAAAGATTTTACCGAGTAGCAGAGAGATCTGATGACTCTAGTACTAAAGACTATGGTGGTGACCAAGGATTAGTAGGTCTAACCAGTGATATCGCTGATGAAATAAAATTTGCTCTACTAGCATATGCAAAATTTATCCAAGGTGCAGACATCAGTCTATTTGATGCTGCTTTCCTTAGCAACTTCTATATAAATGGAATTGAGGGAATCCCGCTTAGTGCAGCAAAGACACTAGATTCTAAATCTGGAAATGTTACTGCAGTAATCGGTTATGATGATAGGGATAATGATGCTCTTACAACGGTCATGTATCCACGCAATGCTATATTCAATAATCTATTTAATACTAAGACATTTAGATTTTTAGTAAACGATGGAGAAATTGAACAAGAGCTATTAGACAAAGGTGTCTATGAAGAGTTAAATGTTAGAATGCCAAGCGGGGAAACAAGTGGTTTTGGTGCTTTAGGTAAGCAACAAGTACTAGTTAATACAAGTGGACACCCAATCTTAGTAGTAAGAAGCGAAAGCGCTCTACATTATATTTCAATCAATAAGTCACCATTTGATGAAGATGCTGATAAATATTTTGATGCTAATCCTGATTTAAATGATGATTATATATCTTTTATTGAATATGGTTATCCTGAATCAAATGCCAATGAAAGAAAGAAACAACTTGAAAAGTTTGCGAGGGAATATGCAACCCTAGGACTTTATGATGATTCAAGTGAAAAATACATTGATTATGGTATGGTAAGAAAATACTTTGATTTATATAATATTGAAATAGTAGACGAAGAATTAAGTAGACTATTCTCTGATTTCTTAAATAAACAAATTGAATATCAAGAAATTAGATTTGAAAATGAGATTAATGCTAGTATTGATGTATTATCAAGCAAGGTAGAGTTAAGACAGCATGAATCTATGCAGAAGTTAATAATACCATTAGTATGTCTTGAAACTGATAGTAAATGTAGTTTTACCTTTAAAAACGGATTTGTTTATACTCCAGAACAGGGGGGAGAATAGATGAAGAATATAATCAAAATATTATCCATTGTTGTTCTATCCCTAGTTATTACTGGATGTAAGGACACAATTGTTACAAGGAAGGCTGACTTGTCTGACAAGGACGCAAACCTAGTCATTAACCCAAATGGAGTAAATAGTATAACCAAGGGTGAACTGTATGACTACATCAAAAATAATGACAAGGAAACTGCTTTTAATTTAATCTTAGAATATATAGTAGAAGAAAACTTTATGAGTGAACCATACGAGATAGAGTGGTATCAAAACCAAGTTAACAAGAAAATGTTAAGTCTTGTTACTGGAGGGGAATTCAATCTTAACGGCGAGTTTGATGAGTCAACATTTGCTAACTACCTAAGAAGCAATCTTTACAGTATTGATGAAGATTCTACTACTGATTATTTAGACAGTAAGTATTTCACTTATAATTACGACGATTTCATTAATAAAACGATTAAATATGAATTATATCAAGATATTTTAATCGCTGATTACATCATTAATAAAAAAGCAGGTGTTCTTACTAGAAGTAACTATAGAAAACTAACTTACTATGAAATAACTAAAGATACTTCTAAAGAACCATTTAAGACTCTAAATGATCTAACGGAAGCAGTTAAAGATTTATATGATGGTATAATAAGTGACTTACACGATATAGAAAATAGGCAAAAAGACACAGAGAAACAACTAATCGTCGATGACTTTGAAAAGTTAATGGATAATCCAGGTAGCGAGTTCTACTCATTGTCCCAAAAGTTTTCTACTTGTGGAGATAAAATGTGTTTGCCGGAAGAATCTAAAAACTATCAACTAGAAGCGATAGATAAGAAAGAATATGTTAAAACTGAGATAGTTAATAATAAGAATGATAGTTTATTCGACGAGTCCATTAGAAATCGTTTATTTGCTAACAATGTGCAAGAAAAATTGTTTGGTCTAGGAGATAGTAATTATCTTACTCATAAAACTGACACAGACAAAAACTTCGAATACAGTAATACAATCTTATCGGTAGATAATAACCTGTACATAGTAAAAGTTGAATTAATTGATTTTGAAGATGAAACTTCGATAGATAGAATTGATGCAGCACTACTACTTAAGGGAGAAGTAACCACTCTAGAGGTGTTTGAACACTATTTCAAAGACTATGAAATAGAAATATATGATGAAGACTTAGTAGAATATATTGAGTCTAAATATACTAAGCAAGAAGATTAAAAATAGGGATCAAATCCCTATTTTTATAAGGGGGAAATAAAATGAAAAACTGTCTTTTTTGTAAAATCGCTAAAAAAGAAATACCTGCTAATATTGTCTATGAAGACGAAGAAGTAGTTGCCTTCCTAGACTTAAGTCAAATAACGGATGGACACACGTTAATAGTGCCTAAAACTCACTCTAGAAACTTACTAGAGACAAATCAAGACACGGTGAATAGTTTAATGCATGCTGTAAACAAGGTTAGTGAGATACTTGGTAGTAGGTTAAATGCCAAGGGTTTTAATATTATTAGCAACATAAACGAGGAAGCGGGTCAAAGTGTTTTTCACACTCACATCCACGTTATCCCACGTTACAATAAAGAGGAGTTTGATTACAAATATAATAGCAGAGAGATAACTCAAAAACACTTATCTCTGTTAATGGATAAGATAACAAGAAGTTAGTGAGGATATATTTTAAAAACTTATATCTATGTTTTATAATATTAATGGTGTTTAAACTAATAATTTTTGAGGACTCAATTTGTGTGCTAAAAGCGATAATTTTTGAACATTTTATGTGTTATATACATTAAAAATCCGCCTGTTTATAACGCTTGAACTACTAATTTCTTTAACTCTAAAATATAAGTTAATATAAAATCGATTGGTTTTTATACAAATACTTATTATTATGTTAAAATTAATTTGTAAACAGGAGGTGTATTTATGAAAAAACAAGTTCAAGTGATGAGTGATACTTGTTCATCGCTAAGTGTAGCTGAGGGGAAGGATATCGGGGTTGTAATTAATCCCTTATATGTGAAACTTGGGGAATCCATGCTTCAGGATACAGTTGAAATAACCAATGAAGAATTCTATAAACGCATAAAGAGTGAACAGTTAGTGCCATCTACCTCACAACCAAATATCGACTTAGTTAGTAAAAACTATCAACAACATAAAGATAAGATAATACTTAATATAACACCAAGTGCCGGGCTTAGCGGGACTAATAATGGTGCCAACCTTGCTATCAATGGCCAGGAAAATGTCCATGTTTATGATAGTAGGACTATCGCTGCTGCCCAGCGCTATTTAGTACTAAAAGCGAAGAAACTTTCTAACGAGGGTAAGGGGCTTGAAGAAATACTAAAGGAGTTAGAAATCAGCAAAAACAACACCAGGGCTTTTATGATCCCGATTGACTATGATTTCCTTAGGAGGGGTGGCCGTCTTTCTAAAAGTGCAGCCTTACTTTTAGGTCTTTTAAGGATAAAGCCGATTTTAACCCTAAGCGAGGATAGAAATTCTGTTGATCGCTATTCCTTTTCAATAACCATGAAAAAGGCTATCCAGACCTGTACGAAGGCGATGAGGAAGGACAAAGTAGATGAGAGCTACAAGGTATATATTATGCATGCAGATAATATAAGTATTGCCAAGGAAGCAGAAGAGATACTACTAGAGGAGCTAGGAGTCTTAGATATAGAAGTTTTAACCTTGCCACCAGTACTAGGTTGTCATGCCGGACCTGGTACATTAGTAATTCAATACATAAAAAAATAGACAAGAGTGCAAATATAATTGGAACAACATTGGGAAGCAATGTTGTTTTTCTTTGTTACAATCCCTATAGGAGGTGTAACTTGGATGTCTGGAGGGGGTGGTATAAGAGTTTGTGGTTACTGTAACAACACTTTAAAGAGAAACTTTCATTTTAGGAAAAACACTATTTATTGTAGGCGTTGTATTCGCTATATCAATGCTAAAAAAGTTGATAAATATTACAACACTAGTGGTAATTATGAGTATTATTTAGACTATTCACTAACAAAGTCACAAAAGAGTGCTAGTGAATTTGTATTAGAAAACATTAATAATAAGAACGATGTGGCAATCAATGCGGTCTGTGGCGCTGGCAAGACAGAGATCATCTATGATCTAATCCGCGACTGCTTAAAGCGTAAGGTTAAGATAGGAATCGCAATACCTAGGAAAGATGTAGTGATTGAGTTAGTAGATCGGCTAAAGAAGGATTTTAAAGGCTGCAGTGTTATTGGTGTATACGGAGGTAATAACACTATCCTTGAGGCTGATATTATTATTTTCACAACCCATCAAGCTCATCGCTATCAAAACTACTTTGAGGTACTAGTAATCGATGAAGTTGATGCGTTCCCCTATAAGGGTAACGATTTGCTAGCATCTTTTATTAGTAAATGTTGCAATGGTAATACGGTGTATTTAAGTGCAACCATGCCAGAACACATTTTAAAAGATAATAAAATAAAAAAGTATTATCTAAATAGACGCTATCACGGGTTTGATTTGCCGGTGCCAGAATACAAGATAAGTTATTTTTTCTTATTTCAATTAAAAAAGTTTCTTCGTAAACATCAAGACAAACTAAATCTAATCTATTTTCCTACTATTAAACTGCTGGAAGAGACGGCTAAAAAATTTGGTAAAGATATAATTAAAGTCCACTCCAAGATAGAACATAAGAATGAAGTTCTAGAAAAGGTTAAGTTACTGGATAAGGGGGTAGTATTCACTACCAGCATCTTAGAAAGAGGGATTACCTTGAAGGGTGTACAAGTACTTATTTATAATAGTGATCACCCTATTTTCGATAAGGATATGTTGATCCAGATTTGTGGCAGGGTTGGCAGGAAAACTAAAGAGCCAAGTGGGGAAATAATCTATTTAGGTAAAAGTTTAACTAAGAGTATGCGTGAGTCTCGCAAGATTATCACAGGTTATAATGGCTAGGTGTTTGTTATGTGACTGCGTAATGGATTTAACATTAATCAATTTATTAATTCAAAAGCAAAAACTATGTTCCCATTGCCTAAATAATTTTGAAATTATTAAGGCAAATATTAAAGTAGATGACATCCAAGTACACATCCTATATTCATACAATGATTTTTTTAGAGAAATACTATACCAATACAAAGTAAATTATGACTATGCTCTTAAGGATTGTTTTCTAAACACCCATATAAATGAATTAAAAAGGAAATACAGGGGTTTTGTACTTATCCCAGCACCCTCATATTATGAAGCAGATGAAAAAAGAGGTTTTAATCACGTAGAAGAAATATTTAAAAACCTTAATATGAGAATTATTAAGTGTTTCAAAAAGACTAAAGATTTTAAACAAACAGAGCAAAGTTATGAGGGAAGAAAAGACATACAAAAATGTATAAAAATCGACAAAAGCATGTTAAAGGGGGCAAATAAGCTCTTACTAGTAGATGATGTAGCAACATCATTTTCGACAATTAAGTCTATGATTAGACTACTTCCCCCAGATAAACAAATAAAAGTACTCATAATCGCTAGTAATTGTCTAAAAAGGTCGAATGATTTACAATGATTTTTTGTATTTTAATGAGAAAAGTTATATTATTTTGACAACGGTTTTAAGAAACGCCGAATTAAAGAAAAGGAGAAATTATTAGTAATGACAGGCAAAGTAAAATGGTTTAACGCCAACAAAGGGTATGGTTTTATAAACCGCGGAGAAGGTAACGATATATTTGTTCATTACAGTCAAATTGTCTTAGAAGGTTACAAAACCTTAAAAGAAGGTCAAGAAGTAGAATTTGATGTACTAGAAACAAATCGTGGCTTACAAGCACAAAATGTAGTAGCACTTAGCTAATTAAGCAAGAGGAGGGTAAAAAACTCCTCTTTTATTTTAATTCACACGTATTTTTGTTAGAATATAGTGTATTGTCGAAAGGAAGATATAGATATGGCAAATTGGATTAGTAGATTATTTAAGGTTGAAGAGAAAAGATTAAAAAGATTAAATAATGAAGCCGACAAGGTTTTAGAATATGAAGAGGAGATGAAAGCCCTAACTGACGAGGAATTAAAGGCGAAAACTCCTTATTTTAAGAAACTATTAGAAGAGGGAAAAACGCTTAATGATATAAGGCATGAAGCATATGCGGTAGCAAGAGAGGCTGCCCGCAGAGTTTTAAACGAGTTCCCTTACAGAGTCCAGGTAATGGGTGCGATAGTATTAAATGAAGGTGATGTCGCAGAAATGAAGACTGGAGAAGGAAAAACCCTTACAGCCACCATGGCTGTATACCTTAATGCTTTGGAAGGCAAAGGCGTACACATTATTACCGTCAACGAATACCTAGCTAAACGTGATGCTGAGTGGATGGGACAAATATATCGCTTTTTAGGACTTACCGTAGGAGTAAACTTAAGAGAACTTAGTTCTGCTGAAAAAAGGGCAGCTTACAACTGTGATGTAACCTATAGCACAAGTAGTGAGGTAGGTTTTGACTACTTAAGAGACAACATGGCAACATCTCTTGCAGACAAAACACAAAGAGAATTACACTTTGCTCTAGTGGATGAGGCTGACTCTATTTTAATTGATGAGGGTAGAACACCTCTAATTATTTCAGGTGGTAGCAAACAAGTTCACAACTACTACACTCAAGCCGACAAATTTGTAAAGAGTTTAAAAAGTAATCACCTTGATGTGGATATTGAAAAACAAACTGCTATTTTAACTGATGCTGGAGTTGCTTATGCTGAGAAAGCCTTCAATTTAGAAAACCTGTACACACTAGAAAACACAGCCCTAGTACATCATATTAATCAAGCTCTTAGGGCTAATTATATAATGAAAAGAGATAAGGATTATACTGTTATTAAGGGTGAGGTTATTATAATTGATCAATCTACAGGTAGGTTAATGCAAGGAAGAGCCTATTCAAATGGTCTTCATCAAGCAATTGAAGCTAAAGAAGGAGTTAGAATTAAACAAGAAACAATGACTATAGCAACAATAACTTATCAAAACTTCTTCCGCCTATATACCAAATTGTCTGGTATGACCGGAACCGCCAAAACAGAAGAGGAAGAGCTAAAAACTATCTATAACATGAATGTTATAGAAATCCCAACCAATAAACCAATGATTAGGATTGATGCTAATGACTTAGTTTATAACAACCTAAATGCAAAATATAAAGCGCTTATAAATGAAGTTAAGGAAAGACATGAGAAAGGACAACCAATCCTGATTGGTACCTCATCTGTTGAAAACAGTGAGGTAATCTCAGAATTACTACGTAAAGAAAAAATAAAACACGAAGTATTGAACGCTAAAAACCACGAAAGAGAAGCCGATATTATTGCTAAAGCCGGACACAAAGGTGCAGTTACCGTTGCAACCAACATGGCCGGTAGGGGTACCGATATTAAGTTAGCAGAGGGTGTCAAGGAACTAGGTGGTCTAGCTGTTCTGGGTAGTGAGCGAAATGAATCCAGACGTGTAGATAATCAGTTAAGGGGTCGTGCAGGAAGACAAGGGGATCCAGGTTATTCGAGATTCTACGTATCATTAGAAGATGATTTGATGCTACGCTTTGGAAACTTAAAAGATAATCGACTATTTGCATCAATGAAAGATCAAGCAATTGATTCCAAGTTTGTCACCAAACTAATTTCTAGTGCTCAAGTTAAGGTCGAGGGTGCAGCCTTTGATAGTCGTAAAAATGTTTTAGAATACGACGAAGTGTTAAGACAACAAAGAGAAGTCATGTACAAGCAAAGAGACGAGGTTTTAGGTGCTGGAGACATCCGTGAAGTGATTGTTGGTCTTTATGAAATTACTGCTTCTAACCTAGTTGATAATTCTTCAATTTATATTGATCACGAGCAGGTAGTAGAAGTACCCACTCTACAAGAGGCTATAAATAAAAACCTTAGATTAGAACTTATTTTGGATGAGAAGGAGTATCAAGAATTACCTATTGAAGAGGTTAAAGAAAAATTAAAAGATACACTACTAGAAATGTACAAAGCTAAAGTAAAGGGAATACCAAAAGAAAATATTGAGGATATTGAGAAAAAAGTAGCTATCGCTATAATAGACCGTTATTGGACACAACATATTGATAATATGGAAAAACTAAAAATTGGAGTGCGTTATATGGCATATGCTCAAGTAAATCCACTTAATAAATATGTTAATGATGGCTATGAGATGTTTAGTCAAATGATGAGTAACATTGCTAAAGATGTGGTTATGTACACACTAGGTATGAAAATAGTTACTGAAAAAAAGGAGGATCTAAATGAGTAGAGAAGCCTATCAAATAAAGAATATCATTGATAATTCTTTAAAAAAGATAAAAGATTTGAGGGATTGCCTTTGACGTCCCTACACTTAAAGAAGATGTAAAACAATTAGAACAGGAAGTTAACGAGCAAGATTTTTGGGACGATTATAAGCGTGCTCAAAAAAAAGTTAAAGAACTAGATTCAAAAAGAAAACAATTATCTATTATAGAAGACCTTAGTAATAGGTTTGAAGACTTATTACTACTTTATAATGAATACAAGGAAAATAATGATAAAGAGACAATCCTTTTAGTTGATGAACAATTGACTGAAGATTTAATAATGTTACAAGAGTTCGAGACACAGACTCTACTAGCGGGAGAATTTGATAATTCAGAGGCAGTCGTAGAAATTCATCCCGGTGCCGGAGGGGTCGAATCTCATGATTGGGCAGAGATGCTTTCTAGAATGTATCTTAGGTGGTGTGAGAGTAAAGGTTATAAGGTTGAAATTATCGACCACATACAAGGAGAAGAAGCTGGCATTAAGAGTATTACCTTTGAGGTAAAGGCTCAAAAGGCATATGGTTATCTAAAGTCAGAAAAAGGTGTACATAGATTGGTGAGGATATCGCCTTTTGATTCTAATAAAAGAAGGCACACCTCTTTTGCTTCGGTAAATGTTACTCCCCTTATCGATGATGACATTGAGGTAGATATTAAGGATGAGGACCTAAGAATAGATACATATCGCTCGAGTGGTGCCGGGGGTCAACACGTCAATAAGACTGATTCGGCAGTAAGAATCACCCACCTTCCCACAGGTATTACAGTGAGTTCTCAAAACCAGCGATCACAAATACAAAACAGGGAAACCGGATTAAAAATACTAAGAAGTAAATTGTATGAGTTGGAGATTTTAAAGAATAAGGAGAAAATGGATAAGATAAAAGGAGAACAGAAAAATATTGAATGGGGTTCTCAAATAAGGTCTTATGTTTTCTGTCCTTATACTCTTGTTAAGGACTTAAGAACTAATTATGAAACATCTAATATTGAAGAAGTTATGGATGGGGATATTGATGCGTTTATTGATGCCTATCTACGAAAGGGAGAAAAATAAATGAAGAAGGAAAAAATATTGAACTACTTTTTTATAGTACTTGGCAATTTTTCGTTAGCGCTAGGGGTATCCTTGTTCGTGTTACCTAAAAATATTATAAGTGGAGGCACTAGTGGTGTTGGTATACTACTTAGGGGCCTCTTTGAATTTGAACCAACGCTTATTATCTTTATTCTGACCTGGTTCCTATTTTTTGTTGGGTGGGCAGTACTAGGAAGAAAATTTGCTATGAAAACACTAGTTGCTACTATTGTATATCCTTTATTTGTAGCCCTTCTTTCTCAAAGCACCTTCTTTGAAAATTTAGCTAAGCAAGTTACAACACCCCTACTAGCAGCGATTGCCGGAGGGGTTTTAAGCGGTGTGGGCCTTGGAATAGTTTTTAAGAATGGAGGAAGTACCGGTGGATTTGATGTATTAAGCCTCATAATGAATAAATATTTAAGGATAAAACTATCTCTTGCAAATCTTATTTTAGATAGTGTGATTATATTAGGTGGTTTACTAATTTTACCTTTAGAAAATATACTTTTAGGAATTATTTATGTTACTATTACATCGTACACAATAGAAAAGATATTAGTAGGACAAACTGATCGCTACTTTGCTCATATAATCAGTGAAAAGGTGGACCTTATCAATGATTATATTAACCATGAACTCTCTAGAGGAACGACTATATTATTAGTTGAAGGTGGTTTCACAAAGGAAAGTAAAAAGATGATTGAAGTAGCCTTTGGAAGACAAGAATATGCATTTTTAAAACAAGGAATTAAAGAAATAGATCCTAATGCATTTATTGGAGTGTTAAAAGCAGTAGATGTTTATGGAGAAGGATTCTTAGAAATAAGATAGGGGGATTAGAATGGAAGATAAAAATATGCAGAGTTTTGCATACAACGTGGATAGCGAAGTAACCAGGATTAAGAGGTTTGCTGCTATAATGGTTTTAATAGTAGCGTTATTTTTCTTCTCCTTTGGTGCTTATTTCTCTTTCCTATACATTAATAGTGCAAACAATCAATTAACACCGATTAATAAGTTTAATAAGATATATGAAACACTTGTTAATGAATGGTATTACGGACCAGAGTATATGGATGTTGATGAACAGTTAATTATGAATGCTATCGAGGGCATGTTTGATAGAGAAAAAGATGCTTACACAAGATACGTCCCGACAGTGGACTTCCTGCAAACAAGCGCTAAAGGGATAGGCATTTCACTGATAGAGTATAATGATTATTTTTATATTACTAGTGTTAATTCAAGCCATGCGAATATGCTTAAAATTGGTGATGTTATAACTGCAATTGATGGCGTTACTACAAAAGGTGTACCACTAGAAAATATTTCTAGTTTTACTGCAGGTAAAGACGAAGTTGAAATAACCTATATTAGGGGTGAAGATACCAAACTAGCTAGAGTATCAATTAAAGAATACAATGTAATAACAGTTTTCTCCGATAAGGACTTTAGTGAAGAGGCTAGTTATGTTAGGATCCAAGAGTTTGGTATGAATACTGCTAGGGAGCTGGAAGTTATCCTTGACGATATTTCTAAAGAAAACCTAATCCTAGATTTAAGGGACAATCCTGGTGGATTTATTGATAGCGTTCTTCAAATCGGGGACTTATTCCTAGAAGGAAATAAAACTATTCTAGAAACTAGGAATAAAGATGGCGATTCCCATTATTACAAAACTTCTGATAATGATAAATATGAATTCAATAAAATAATAATATTAATAAATGATGGTTCTGCGAGCGGCTCAGAAGCACTTGCAGCAGCACTTAGCGAACATCTAGGGGACAAAGTAATCCTATATGGTGAAACAACCTATGGAAAGGGCTCAGCTCAAAAGAATATCCCTTTAGGGGACGGTAGCGTTTTATCCTATACCTATGCCTTATGGTATAGCCCTAATGGAAACTCGATTAACAAAGTTGGTGTTTCACCACAAATAGAGGATAAAGTAACTAGATTAAATATTTACGACTATGATTTAGAATTGTATAGTCATGGTGAGTTTGTCGCAGCACTACAATATGTTTTAACTGAATTAGGTTATAAAACGACTGAGTGGGAAACCCCAAATTACTTTTCAAACGAGTTAGTGACAGTGCTTACTGACTTTCAACAGGAAAAAGGTATAGAACAAACTGGTAAACTTGACAAGCGAACTAGAAGGTATATAGCTGCTGAAATAAAAGACAAACAAGTGTCCGATAATAATACCCAACTAGAAAATGCTTTCAATCATCTTTTAGGAGTTATTAATGGATAAGAAGTTTGAACTAGTTAGTGAGTTTACCCCTAAAGGCGATCAAGAAGGAGCAATCGCACAACTAATTCACGGAATAGAACAACAAAATAAACGTTATCAAGTTTTACTGGGTGCCACAGGCACAGGTAAAACTTTTACCATCTCTAATGTAATCGCTAAAGTTAATAAACCTACTATAGTAATGGTTCACAATAAGACTCTAGCAGGACAACTCTATGCGGAATTCAAAGAATTCTTTCCCCATAACAGGGTTGAATACTTTGTTTCTAACTTTGATTTCTATCAACCAGAGGCATATATACCAAGTAGTGATACTTACATTGATAAAAATGCAGTCACTAATATGGATATAGAGATGCTAAGGAGTAGTGCGATTAACTCCGCGATAGAGAGAAAAGACACTATAATCGTGGCTAGTGTTGCTGCGATATACGGTTTAGGTGACCCTAAGGAATACAACTCTTTGGTATTTGATTTAGTAGTTGATGAGCGTATTGAGAGACAGGACTTGTTTGCTAAACTAGTTGAAGCCCAATATACCCGTAATGATTTTGATTTATCTCCAGGCACCTTTAGGGCAAGAGGAGATACTATCGAGATAGCGCCTGCTAGTTCAAGTGATTATCTAATCAGGATAGAGATGTTTGATGATCTAATAGAAAGAATTGCTAAGATAGATCCACTTACCGGGAGGGTCATTGAAGCGTATAAGAGATATCACGTTTACCCGGCTTATGCCTATAGTTCTAGAAGAGAGCGTATTTTAGAAGCCATACCAAAAATGAAAGAAGAATTAAAAGAACGATTAAAGTATTTCAATGAAGAAGGTAAGCTACTTGAAGCCCAGAGATTAGAACAAAGAACTAATCACGACATAGAATCATTAAGGGAACTTGGTGTTTGTCCTGGGATTGAAAACTACTCCGCCATTATAGATGGTAGGAAAGAAGGGGAGACCCCATACACATTGTTTGACTATCTAGGAGATGACTACTTGTTAGTCATCGATGAATCTCATGTAAGTCTTCCCCAAATAAGAGGGATGTATAATGGGGACAGATCTAGAAAGGAAACTTTAGTAGAACATGGTTTTAGATTACCAAGTGCACTTGATAATCGGCCACTGAAGTTTAATGAATTTGAAGAAAAAGGAAATAATATTATTTTTGTCTCAGCAACACCAGGTGATTATGAACTTGAAAAAGTCAATAACAAGGTCGTTGAACAAATTATTAGACCAACTGGACTTATAGACCCTGTCGTAGAAGTAAAACCTAAAGAAAATCAAATTGATGATATAATAAATGAGATTAATTCAACAATAGGTAAGAATGAACGTGTGTTAATAACCACACTTACTATTGCTATGGCAGAAGATTTGACACAATATCTAAAGGATAGAGACTATAAAGTCACTTACCTACATAATGAAACTAAAACCCTAGAAAGAACTGAGATTATTTATCAATTAAGAAAGGGTACTTTTGAGATTCTGGTAGGAATCAACTTGCTAAGAGAGGGATTAGATATACCTGAAGTATCACTTATATTAATCCTAGATGCTGATAAAGAAGGATTTTTAAGATCGAGCAAGTCTTTAATTCAAATAATCGGAAGGGCCTCTAGAAACGTTAATGGGAGAGTTATTATGTATGCCAATACGATAACTAACTCAATGAGAATCGCGCTTGATGAAACCACCAGAAGAAGAAAAATTCAAATAGAACATAACCTTAAAAACAACATAACGCCAAAAACTATTATTAAGACAATTAAAGAACCACTTAAGATTAAGGAAGACTTGAAAGAATACGTCAGTAAGAAGACTAAAAAACTAACCAAAAAACAAACTGAAACTTTCATTAAAGACTTAGAAAAACAAATGAAAGAAGCAGCTAGAGATTTAGACTTTGAAAGGGCGGCGGAGCTAAGAGATATTATCTTTGAAATTAAAGCTGAGGCTGGTTTATAACATATATTAGATAATAATTCATACAATTTACAAGGGGCGAATATATGTCTTTACTCTATACAGACTTTATATACGTTATTTTTATAATTCTTGCTGGGATAGTTGTTATTAGTGCTAGTAAAACATCATGCTACGTCGTTTATTTAAAGGAGAAGAGCAAACTAGCAACAACATTTTTTAGCGTAATCCTGTTATCTTTGATAACCGCACTGCCAGAGTTAGTAACCTCGATTACTTCGGTAGGAATAGACGAACCATTATTGTTCTTTAATAACATTATAGGAGCCAATGTTTTTACTATTGTATCGCTCATAGTCTTAGATGTTATTTTTGTTTCTAAATATATGTTTAACAACATTAGTAAAACAAATATAAAGATGATTATAATTTTATTAGTATTCAATATTCTAGCATTTGTAAATATAAACCTACCAACTCTAGTATTTTTAGAAACCAAACACATAATGCTCACTTCATATGCGATTATCATTTGTGGATTTAATTTATCTTGGTTATTTCTATTTTTTATTATTTTCTATGGTTTCTTTATTTATAGGATGTTTGAAAGTAAAAATGAAATCGAAGAAGACGTTTCCACCAATTTAACTAAAAAGGCAATTATAATAAGGTTAATTATTACCTCTTTAGTTTTAGTAGTAACTACTGTAGCCCTTACTAAGGTTGTTAATTTAATGGCTGCACCTTCTAATGAAGGTGGCCGTGGTCTTGGACAGACGTTCGCTGGCGCCTTACTTTTAGCTATTTGTACTGGTTTACCGGAAATAAGTTCGGCCTTCTATTTGATAAAGAAAAACCAAACAAATATTGCTGTCGGTGGATTACTTGGTTCTAATCTTCTTAATATTTTTATATTGGCGATTAGCGATGTAATGTACTACTGCGAGTCTACTCTAGAGTTAGTGAGTATGTCTGAATCGTATCTATCTTTCTATTACTTATTTAAGATAGCAATATTTATATACTTGCTAATCTTGTTAAAGATAATAAGCAAAGATTATATTAATAAAAAAATATATTTACTACCAAATATTATAATAATTGTGTTATACTTCTATATGTGGTTTTCAAACAAATTAATAACCTAACAAGAAGGAGGAAGTTAAATTGATAATTCTAGATATTGTCTTCTTAATAATTGCTGTATTACTAATAGTTATTACCCTGCTACAAGGTGGAAAAACTGATGGTGCTAGTGGCGCGATAATGGGTGGCAACCTAAATATATTTACTGATACCAAGGAAAGGGGTCCGGAAGTAATTATTATTAGGTTTACGATGTTCTTAGGAATTCTATATTTCCTATTAGCTATAATAATTCACTTAGTAGCCAAGTAAACTAATTAATCAAAGAAATGAAAAGTGCTAAAAGGGCACTTTTTTTCATATAACAAATTAGGTGATTATATGAAAACACACTCTAAGATAGGCATTATTTTAATATTAATTATTAGTCTTATTACAGTTTCAATTCATATCAATGCAATACAGGAAAACAACCAGTTATTTGGAATGGTGTACTACATAGATGCAGGTCATGGCGGTAGAGACAATGGAGCAGGTGTAGACTCAGTTTTAGAGGATGAAATAAACCTACTTATTGCCGGATATTTATTTGAAGAACTAACAAATAGGGGGGCTTATGTCTTGCTAACCAGGACTGATGATTATGATCTGGCAACCCTATATGATAAGAATAGGAAGAGAAAAGATTTACTAAAGAGGGTAGAAAACATTAATAATAGTAAACCAGACTTGTTTGTTAGTATCCACCTCAATACTTACCCTTCTGCTAGTGTTCACGGCGGACAGGTGTTTTATAAGAGAAGTAGTGATGAGAGTAAATTAATAGCAGAAAGTATTCAAACGGAACTAAATGATCTATCTAATAAAAATAAGACAGTAAAGACGGATGATTACTATTTGTTAGAAAAGACAAATTATCACGGTGTAATAGTAGAATGTGGCTTTCTAACCAATCCTAATGAAAGAAATAAACTGACAAGTGAAAAGTATCAACGCTCAATAGCAAAGGCGATAACAAGGGGGATAGTACAACACTATTTAAGGGTAAAATAGACAAACAGAAATATAAAAAAGTGAGCATTATCTAACACACATCCAATATAGTTTTAAATATAAAAACTTCAGGTTGAAATACAACCTAAAAAGTGTTAATATTTTTTTAAGGAGTGATACAGATGGACGTATTATTAGATGTATTTGAATATGGAGAATACCAAAATTTATTTGATGTAAAGAAAAAACCAACCGAAATACCTTTTTACTTTATAGCTACGGATGAAGAGGTATCTAAACTTAGTAAGCAAGCACAAGCGTATTTAAGACATTACTATGTGAAGGCTGGAGATGAAAACAATTATGTTTGTAAAGTTGGATTGATAGAAAATCCAGCTGAGTTCAAACAATGGGGAAGTTTAATTTTTGTTGATGGAGATAAGAAAACAAAAAAGAAACTTATTTCATACACGGTTGTCCCTGCTGCAGCTGAATATGGTGGTAAGCAATTAAGTTATAAATTAGATGATGGAAAGAGTTATCATCTACATGATCTTATCATTGACAGAATGTCTAGTAAGTTTAGTGAGATAGAACCTAGAGTTAATGCTCGCGATAAAAGAATGCAAAACAGATAACATAAAGTAATCATTTCAGGAGTGATAAAGTGGATGTTTTAATAGATGTTTATAGAAATGACCAGTTCATGGAATTGTTTGAAGATACTTCAAGACCAAAACTGATACCATACTACGTAGTAGCAAGTAAAAAAGAAATCAAGAAAATGAGTATCGATGCAAGAGAATACCTTGCCCGTTATTATTCATATGTAGAGAGCCAAGATACTTTTGTAACTAAACTTGCAATGGTTGGCACATATGACAAAAAAGAAAATTGGACTGGTTTTGTTACTGTTGATGGTTACAGAAAGGGTATTCTTAGTGTAAAGACTATACCTGATAAAGTGCACTCTATTGGACAACTATGTTATACCCTTGATGATGGTAAGGAATACCATTCCTTCCATATAAGGGATACGATAATTGGAAAACTAAGAGAAGTTAGACAAAAAATGTGGGATAAAGAATACACAAGATAATAAAGTAAGGTCGAAAGACCTTTTTTTAATAGGAGTATTCAAATTTAGTTAATAATAAGTTATAATACTTTAGTCAAAGGAGTTTTAATATGAATCATAATTTATTAGCAGATCTATTGTTACCAGAAATAACTAAAGATATTGAGTATTACAGGGAAAAATACCCAAGTAGGAACCTAGATAAGAAACAAATTGTTACTAGATTTGCCCCTAGTCCCACTGGTTTTATCCATATGGGATCACTATATTCTGCTTTTGTATCTAGTTCTTTCGCTGCGAATACCAATGGTGTTGTTTTTCTTAGAATAGAGGATACAGATAAAAAAAGAGAAGTAGAAAACGGAATCGAAGGAATCGTAGATGATCTTAAAAAGTACTCAATCAACTTTGATGAGGGGGCTACTATCGGTGGAGAATACGGTCCATATATCCAAAGTGAACGTAAAGAGATCTACCAAACTTTTATCAAACACTTGATAAGGGAGGGTTTAGCGTATCCGTGTTTTTGTAGTGAAGAAGAACTTGAAAATATTAGAAAATCACAAGAGGCTAATAAAGAAAGACTTGGCTACTACGGCAAATGGGCTATTGGAAGAAATCTGACTTTAGAAGAGATACAAAGCAACTTAGAACAAGGGAAAAAATACACGATCAGGTTAAAGTCACCTGGAGATTTCAATCGAAGAATAACTCACATGGACCTAGTAAAAGGAAAGGTTGAATTTCCTGAGAATGATTTAGACATAGTAATAATGAAGGGGGATGGGATTCCAACTTATCACTTCGCCCACCTAGTGGATGACTACCTGATGGGTACCACACATGTAATAAGAGGAGATGAATGGCTTTCCTCAGTCCCGGTACACTTACAACTATTCCAAACCTTCAAATTAGAACCGCCAAAATACGCCCATATTTCCCCAATAGTTAAAAACGATGGGGGATCAAGAAGGAAACTATCAAAACGAAAAGACCCAGAATCTGCAATTAGTTTTTACCATCAAAAGGGTATTCCAGAAGAAGCGGTAAAAATATACTTAGCGACTCTGACCAATACCAACTTTGAGGAATGGTATAATCAAAACCCGGATAAAGGACTGAAGGATTTTAATTTTACTTTTGAGAAGATGAACGCAAGTGGTGCTCTATTTGATTTAGACAAACTTATCAATATTAGTAAGACTTACTTTAGTCGTCTAAGTGGTGAGGAAGTCTACGCCGGTGCTCTAAAATACTATCTAGAATACGACAAGGAATTTGCATGTATCATCGAAAGAAACAAGGAACACACAATTAATATTTTAAATATAGAGAGATATATTAAAAAGCCTAGAAAAGATATCTCTGCCTATGAAGATATAAAAGAAGAAATATGGTATTTATTTGATGAGTTATATCTTGATAAAGACGAAAAAGATCTATTTAAAAACAATGAAGCAGATTTAGAGCATGAAACTAGTATCCTAGACGAATACATCGATAAGTATTATGACAAGGATGATGATAAACAAACCTGGTTTAATAAGGTAAAGGAATTAGCCCAAAACCATGGATATGCTGGAAGTATGAAGGAATACAGAGATAATCAAGACTCCTTTAAGGGTCATGTGGGTACTATATGCGAATACATACGTTTTGCCCTTACTTCTAAAACAAAGACTCCGGATCTATATGAGATATTAAAATTATTAGATAAGGATAGCATTAAAAAAAGGTTTATCAAATTCAAAACCTTCTTAAATAATTAAACGAACATTAGTTCGTTTTATTTTTCTATGTTTTCTAGTATTTTAGCTAGTCTTGGTAATTCTATACTCATAAAGTCATAAAGCTTATAAGTGTTAGAAGTACCATATTTACTAACTAGCTTGTTTGAGTAATTAATAAGGGGGATTATGATGTCTGCTAAATCGCTAACAAGTTCAATTATGGCATAATTAATTTCTTTAGCAACACTAGATATCTCACTAACAGCATGGATCGAAAGATCAATGTTTTTCCTATTACTATGAAACTGTTTTTCATCTTTTATATTTAGATCGGTATATAAGTTATTAAAGTAATTAACTGATTTAATTAATTCAACAAAGATATCATAATTACTCATTATTATTACCCCCATCAACGTATATAGATTTACTTATTAGTTCATTCCTAAGTCCATCTGTTAGCTCTTCATAACTGATAATAAATAGTTTTTCTATTTTACAGTTATCCTTAGTTACATCTTCAAACATCTGCCAATCATAAAGGCTTATACTCTTATTTCTTCTTATGATCATATAAGTGGTATCTTCTTCACTAAATACATAGGCATCTTTAATATCAAATGTATTTAGTATAGAAGGTAGTGATTTTAGTATAGTATCCATTATTATATCCTCACTTTCCTGTTGTAGGCTTCTCCAACTGTATTGTCCCTTGAAAACAGGTTTAAATCAAGCTCTTCAACTTTCCTTTTATCAAATTCACCCTTATTAACAATATTAGCAATTACCTCTTCATCTTTGCTTATAAGATAATTGCCATTTACATAATCAAGTGATAATACACCGATTAGGTCTTGGTGGACATACTTTTTGTTTAATATTCTAAAGATTGTAGTTGATAATTTCTCGCCTTTATTGTTATTGAAGACAATATAAGGACAATCTCCTTTGCCAGAATCGTATGAATAAAAAGCGTTTAATAAGGCAGCACTGTTGACATCCAAATAGACAGTTTTAAAATTATCTATATAAGCATTAGCTCTTCTTTTAGCATCATCATCAATATTAGAAATTATTTTCATATCATTGTTATCTTGTCTTTCATAGATATGGATTTTCATGTCTCTAGAATAGGGCATGATTGCTCCAAAGGTATTTTTTTCATAATCTTCCATCGAATAATAAAACTTGGCATTTTCGCTTCCTAAGTACATTCTAGGTGAGGACTCTATAAAGTGTCTATGTTTGGAGTTTATCAAATGTTCTTTTGAAGTAGAAATATATTTACAAGTTAGTATCTTTTCTTCAGCTAGTTTTGGTGTAAGGGTGTTTTTTACAACCTCTAAATAATTAGTTAAATTAGTAAACTGTTCATAGTAAGTATTAATGCTTATATTAGTATTGTTTGGATTATCAAAGTCGTTGTGGGAATAAAAGTTGCGGATGTTCCTAATATTTTTGAATAGTTTATCGGATTCTCGTGATTTATTACTTACAACAAAGTCCTTATTTAGATTTTCAACTCCTATTTCATATAAACTTGAAAGTGAATTGACTAAGTAGTTTTTAATAAAAGCCTCACTAGCACCAGATGCTACTATCTTTTTATACTCCTCATCCACCTTCTTTTTAGATTTGATTAATAGGTTTATTAGGAAGTATTCATTAGTTGTATAACATTCCCTTAACTTATTAATCTCTCTTGGATTATATAAGGAATTACGATTAATTGAAGAGACCTTGATTCTTCTATAGTTTGATCTGTAGTTTTGTCTTACTATAAAGTCCTGATCGACTGTTCTATTATATAAAAAGTTATCTAGAAAGTCCGTAGTAGTTATAGTACCCGAATCAGATGAAATAGAAGCATGAAGATAAGGGTCATCACAGTACTTTTTTAAAACATCTTTAAAAACCTTATAATGTTTAGTCGTATCCTTAGCTTTTATAACATAATTGTTTTCTTTAAAAAATGGGGCGATATTATCTACCTTACTGGTAGTAACTCCATTGCTTAGAATAGCAGTCTCATCTTTTATAATATACTCAAAGTCTCTACCATCTTTAGTTACTTTATATACTTTATTTCTAGGTATTATTAAAGCGGCATTATTCTCCTTATCATAGAAATAATATTTATCATTTTCGAACTTTACCCGATTGCTTGATTTCAAAACTAGGTTTTTAGTATCTAAATAATTATAGTTTAGCAATTTATTAAAAAAACTATTTTCTATTTCATATACAGATTCAAAATCATCTCTGATCTCATTAAATTTAGAGTTAACTTTACCAAGACCCTCAAAATATTGATGATGGATAACATCTTGTCTTAAATAATAAATTTTGTTAATAGCCTTTTCTACAACTGGACTATAGAATTGATGTTCGCAGATAGAGTTCAAACGAATTAAAGCACCTGCTACAGCAGACATGGTGTACTTATCAAGAAGGTGATTATCACTACCTTCTTTAATTAAATCTTCAATCTCTTTAATTGCTTGATTGATGTCTTCTATGTTACGAATATTACTCATAATTCTCACCATCTACATTATACTACATATATTTCACAATGGAAGTAAATTTTTATTTCATTAATGGAGACAATATCTTTAAATTGTTCAACAAATTTGCAATAATTATAAGAGATGTAAGAAGGAAGGATGATGTAAATGAACTTTTGGAACGATATAAAAGATTTGTTTTTAGAAATAGATTTAGTAAATGTAGTGTTAGTAATTGCTAAAATAGTAGTTTTCTACGTGGTACTTATGGTGTTGAAATCGTTACTAATATCTTCTCTTAAAAGATATTTAAACTTTAAGAGTAAAAAGCAAAAGAATAGAAAGAATGTAAGAAATTATAGTAAAGAGAGGATTGATACTATTACAAATATAGTGTCCTCCCTAATTAAATACACTATATACCCGATCCTATTTATCGGGATACTATACTTTGTTGGTGTTAACCCGACCGCGATTTTATCAGGTGCTGGACTTATTGGTATAGTGGTAGGTCTTGGTTTTCAAGATTTAATAAAGGATTTCATTGCTGGGTTCTTTATTGTTTTTGAGAACCAATATGAGATCGGTGATCTTATTGTAATTAATGGTAAATACAGGGGAACTGTTTCCCAAATAGGAATTAAAACTACGGTTTTAAGGGCATACACCGGTGAATATATAATAGTAAACAACCGTGATGTTAAAGATGTAACTAACTTCACTAACGCTAAATACTCCATCGTAGTTACTGATTTTACTATCGATTATCATGAAGATGTAGATTCACTATATGATAAGTTAGAAGAATTCTTGAAAACTTTACCAGAAAAACATAAAGACATTATCGAGGTTCCAGACTTAAAGGGAATTAATGAAGTAAAGGACTTTGGCTATAAAATTGAAGTGCATACAAAAGTAAAACCACTTAGCCAGTATGGTCTAAAGAGGGCATTAAATAAAGACATACTTCGTTTTGTATTCGATTCAGGATTTAAGATTGCCTATCCAACATACATAGTAAAGGAAGATGAGTAAATTGCAATACTTGTTAAATGATATCGCAGTGATGAAAAAAGAGCATCCCTGCGAGTCTAGATCAACTAGATGGAAGATAATCAGATTAGGTGCTGATATAAAAATTAAATGTTTAGGTTGCGGACATATTGTGATGCTGTCTCGTTATAAATTTGAGAAGAGATTGAAAAAAATAGAACCATCAACTGAATAAAAGAGTAGGAAAAAAGTGAGTTATCACCTATTAAATTTATAGGTGGTTTAATGAATACATTAAAAATAATTAACTTAACAAAATGCTTCCAGGACGGAAGAGAGAAAAGAGTTATACTTAAAAACATTAATCTATCGTTTGAACACAACGGACTAGTTTGTATAATCGGTGGCAGTGGTTCTGGAAAGTCTACATTCTTGAATGTTATTTCAGGTTTAGACACCGCTAGTGAAGGACGTGTTACATTAAATGGGAAGAAGGCTAAAAATTATAGTTCCTTTGTTACGCAAAACTTAAATTTATTAGAACATTTAAAGGTTAAAGATTACTTTAACCTTTTTGATATAGATATAAATATTCTTAAAAACGCTGGTATGTCCTCTAAATTCAATAACTACCCCAGCGAGTTATCTAGAGGACAAAGACAAAGAATCGCTCTTCTTTTAGCTGTAAATAGTTCTCAAAGTGTCATTATTGCCGATGAGCCCACCAGTGCTCTAGATAAGGAAAACTCTATAAAATATATAAAAAAACTAAAAGAAGTTTCCAAAACAAAATTGGTCATTGTGGTAAGTCACGATATTGGTCTGATAAGGCAATATGCTGATCATATTTATGATTTAAAAGATGGGAAACTAAAACTCACCTATAATAGAAAGGATTTTAAACCAAGCAGATTGGAGATAAAGCCACATTATAAGAAAATAGGTATGATAAAAATACTAAGGTATATTTTACAATCTCTTAAATTTCACCGTACCAGGAACATTATTATTACTATGAGTATTTTCTTCTCGATAATCACCAGTTTTTATTTAGTTAATATAAGGAGTTCCCTTATTGATATCAATGAAAGTGAGAAAGGTTCGTCATTAACAATAAATAAGTTTTACTTACAACTTTGTGATTTTAATAAGAAAGGGATGATTATAAATAGTAAGTGTATGAACCCGAGTGAATCTATGGTGGATTCACTAAGGGGTTCTCAGCTATTCGAGGTAAATGAGAACATCGATTATATAATAAAAACAATTTATAACGAGGAACGACTGGAAACATTTAGTAGTAAGGTGGATTTGGAGTCAGGACGCTACCCAGTTAACTACAACGAGGTATTATCTTCAAATCATAGTTTGGGTGATAAGATTTACGTTGAGGGGAAATATCCTTTTTCTTATAACGGAAAAAATGATTTTTTTAGTGAGGGAACTACCTTTGAGGTGGTAGGAACTTTAAGTAGTCCAAGATTAAAAAGTGATCGATGGATTTATTTAGATCACCATATTACAAAAACGTATTTAGATAATTATGAACTAATGAATATTTCTAATCACCAAGAAAAGAAAATTAGTATCTACGATTACTTCTTGAAATACAATAACACTAATCACAACCACCTTATATATGTTAATGATATTAGTCAATTAGATGAAATTATGGAAACACATAATATGACCTTTGATGAGGAAGGAAAGATGCAAGTTGTTTCCCCTACTTATAATTACTATTTAGCTATCGAAGAGTTAATGGTCGAACTAAACAAAATAATTTATTTGATACTTATTTTTAATTTATCAGTGATGTTTATCTTTATCTCGATTGTAATAAACCAATCTATTAGTTTAAGGGCCCATGAATTTGGGGTGCTCCTAATAAACAACATTAGAAAAAATACCATTAACCTTATTTTACTTTTAGAAAATGTATTCAAGAGTCTAACTGGAACATTTGCTATCGCGGTTACTTATATCTTGTTTTCAAAAACAATCAACGGTTACTTCAATTATCAACTCTTAAGATTTTATCCCAAGTATGTAGTTAGTTTAATACTCTTTAGTCTAATTATCGCTGTTTCAATAACCGCTTTAAATTTGACTAAAATTAATAAACACAAGATAGTCAATCTAATAAGGGACAATGCATGATCTATCTAAGCAATATCTCTAAGAATTATGGGACTGAAAAAGTCTTGGATAAAATAAGGTTCCAATTCCCATCAAAAGGACTGGTGTTTATTAAGGGTATTTCTGGTGGTGGTAAAACCACTCTCTTAAATATAATTGGCGGTCTACTGAGCGATTATGATGGAGGGGTATACTTTGGTGATTTGAGATTAAATAAAAATGAATCCCACAAGTATTTACAAACAACTGTTAGTTATATCATGCAGAGTAATAACTTAATTAAGGATCTAACCCTAAAGGAAAATTTGGAGATACCCTTCAGAATTAGAAACTCTAAAGCTAGTATAAACAAACTTATAAAATCTTTGATGCTGGAAAACCTCTCAAACAAGAAAGTGAAATTTTTATCTCTAGGAGAGCAGCAGAGGGCAGCGCTCGCTAGAAGTATCCTAGTTCCCTCTAAGGTTTTATTACTAGATGAACCAACAGGTTCCTTAAATGAAGAAAATACAAAGATTGTTATGGACATAGTTAGGAAGGTTGCTAAGAAAAAGTTGGTTATCTTCGTCACTCATAATGAGAAGTTAATAAGGAACAATGATTTGTCTCTTGTTTTAAAGGATAATAAATTAAAGGGTGAAAGGAAAAGAGTAAAAACTACAGATACACCAAATATTGAGTATATAAAAACCAAAGTTAAAAACTTAATCCTCTTAACACTGAAGTGTATTAAAACAAGTTTAAAACAAATCGTTATGCTCTCCCTTACAATGAGCAGTATTATAGCCTCTAGTCTTGCGGGCGAAAAAATAACAGGTGGATTAAATAATAAAATAGCTAATGAATTTAGTGTTCTTTTTGAATATAGGCACTTACAGAAGTCGGATAATAAGAGGGATTTATCCTTGGATGAATTCAAGGATTTAACAGAGGATTTCAAGGTTTACTTAGAAGATTATTTTTATGACTTAAATGATCCGGAACTTTATAATTATAAAGTAAGTGTTTCAGACTTTTATTTAGGTAACGGTTTTGTAATGTCACAGACTGGTTATATAGATAAAGGTTTAAGTGATGATGAAATAATTATCGGTGGAGAAAGCGGAAGGCTTTGTCAATCATTGATTATCCAGAACTGCAGCGTTGATAAACTTAAGGAGTTTCTTATAGCAAAGAAGATAACTATAGGAAATAATCAAAAAAAGTTTACCTACACAGTTAGAGATTATCTAGAAGGTGACTCAATAGTCATTTTTTCTAACAATCGTTATCTTAATGAATCATTAATTAAAAATCCGGAAGTAATTAATTTCTACCTTGTTATCAAAGAGAATATGATCAAGGAATTTTATCACCACATCAACAATTATACTTATCTCGACTTCATCAAAGTTAATGAAGAAGAAAATATTTTTAAAGTGAATATAGCAAAAAATGCTTTCTATAGTCAGAAAGAATTGATGAATTTTAATTTCGAATACATTTACTGCTCCATCAATGGATATGATTGCCTAGCAAATTATGGTCGAGGCAGTTTTAGTGATTTGGACTCCTTAATATATTTAGACAAAAGAATGACGGGCAGCGATGTAATATTAAAAAATTACAAACAAAAATTAAAAATTAATGAAATAGTCGTTTCTAGCGCCTTAAAAAGAAAACTAGATCTTGAAATTAATGATTTTTTACTATTTAGATTTGGTAAGGGGGATGTATTCTTAAAAGTGGTAGATATAATTGAGGAAAATGAAATAGTGGTCTATCAAAACCCTTACTGGACTTACAACTTTTTTAAAGAAACCTTAGATATTGAGAATTTACGTAGCAACTTGCTAATTGTTAATGATAATAATCTAGACCTGCCGGATCACTACAAAATAAGCAACCCCTATAAGGACGTAATGGAGTCGTTGAACAATAGTTTTAAAAGCACCAGTGCAATATTAGATTATTTAATCATCTTTATAAACTTTTCTAGTTTAATACTTATTGCATGCTTAAGTTATCTATTGGTAAATAAATTAAAAAAGCTCCTTGGGACATTCCTTCTGCTGGGTATGAGTAGAAGAGGAGTTTGTAAAATATTATTATTCAAACATATAGTAATCATGGTATTAACAAGTATGTTGTCAATATTTTATCTACATGCTCTAAAATTACTGCTGAATGGTTTTTCCATACCCATTTCTATTTTAGCTGATGATATTATTAAAATCGTTGTTTACAGTCTAGTCACTACCATATTTTCTTTATTTATTTGTATTACCATTTTTAGGCGTTCTAGCCTACTTGAGTTAATTAAAAATAAATAAAAAAGCACCTTGCGGTGCTACAGAGAATTAATCAACAAGTCTTATATTAACAGCTCTTAATCCTTTTTCGGTTTCTTCAACATCAAATTCTACTTTCTGAGAAGGTGAAACAGTTTTAAAACCGTCCATCTTTAATTCAGAATAGTGGAAAAAGATATCTTCTCCTTCATCAACAGTGATAAAGCCGTAACCTTTTTCTTTGTTAAAATTCTTAACTAAACCTTGCATATTCCTAACCTTTCCGCGATCCCATAAAGATCTCGCTACTAGTAGTGTATCATTATTCTTTGAAAAATAGACATTTTCAACCAATATTTAATTAAAACTTTGATTTTAATAATATTTTTCGAAATAATTACCACTGCTTTTAAATGATAACACAAAAAAACAAAATATATAAGAAGAAAGTAAAAATGATACTAAAATGAGGAAAAACCTCTAAAACAGGTAAAAAAACTGACTATAACACTTAAGGGGATTGATATTGTGTTATAAGGGCTTTTGTAGGTATTCTATGCAACCGCCTCTAATTTG
>DUOF01000028.1 GCA_012839015.1 bacterium | reverse complement strand
TGTTTTTAATCTTTGGGATGGGAAAAAGTATAAGTCAAACATATTAAAATATAAAAAAGATTATGGCGGATTGCACCCAGCACAAAAACCAGTTCTACTACTAGAGGATTTAATCAAAACATTTAGTAATGAAGGCGATTTAGTGGTTGACTTAACAATGGGGAGTGGTTCGACAGGAATAGCTTGTATAAATACCAATAGAAAATTTATTGGAATAGAGTTAGACGAAAATTACTTCAATATAGCAGAGCAAAGAATAAATGACTACATTTCAGAAAAAGCCAGCCTCGCAAACGGTTTGATTTAGCCATTCATGAGTCAATAAAACAACTATTTTAGCAGGATTGGAGGATGATGTTATGTTTGAATGGGCAAAGGCTAATTCTGGTTATTTTGTAATAACTATTTTAATAATATGTATTACCATAGCCAATGTTGTAAAATACATTACTGGATATGGCACATATAAAAAAACAAATAGCGAATCGGAACCTTGTCCACATGGCTATACAGATTGGGATGATTGTCCAGATTGTAGACATTAAAGTAAATAAATTGCATCTTTTAAAAGGGGTTGATATTTTGGAAAAACAAAAAATATTGGATGATTTTAAACAGTATCTAAATAGCATACCTACTGACAAGCTAGTGGCTGATTTAAGTGAGTATGGAATTAAAATAGAAAATACAGATACATCAGAACAAGAAAGTATTACTTTATATAAAGACAATGTAAATACTAAATATCAACTAACCTTCCAAGAGTTTTATGACGAATTACAAGATGAGATTAAAGACTATACATTAAGTGGTCAATTAGATGAATTAATGAGTCAAAAAATAAAAGTTTACATAACCGATCTTGAAGGACAGGTTTTAGAAGGTTATTTAACTGGTGTTATTGGATGGTTAGAGGATGGCGAAGTCTTATTAACTGCTAATTTAAGAGATATATTCTTTAAAAAGGAAAGATGCCATGACTAAAGAGCAATATGTTCTTAAAGAAATTAAAAAAGCAATAAGATATAGAATTAAAAGTTTTAGAGTAAATGAAAGCAACTTAGAAGATAGTATCAATACACTACAAAACATAGCTTATGATCAAAAGTTAATAAATAATATCAAACTATCAACAGCTACTATGGATGACTTTAATAAACTAAAATGTTGTTATAATTTTGACCACTATATAAATTGTTACAACAAGAATAAAATAATTCCAATTAAAATATTAAGAAATATAATATTCTATATTCTCCTTTTAATAATGTTCATAACTATACCTGTTAGTCCGTTAATAATAATGTTTCCTCTGATGCTAATTGCAGATGAAGGTATAGCCTTTTTGGTCATAATGGTAGTATGGTTTTTATCAGCATTGTTATTTATATATATTCGAGATCAAATTATGGGGAAATACTTTGATGATATGTGGTAATAAAAGGCAAATTTTAACGGGAAAGGGGAAGTTATGAAAGACTTAATCACATATAACAAAGCCAGCAAGCTAGGGTTGTTAAAAGTACCTAGGCTATGTCCTCACTGCCATAAAATGTGGGAGCCTGAACCACCTAGCTTAATTACAATGCGAACTAGCTTCTGGGGAGCGGAACGAATGGCAAAAAGACATATAAAAATATGTAATTG
>DUOF01000027.1 GCA_012839015.1 bacterium | reverse complement strand
GACATAGCAAACTTTACTTCACCCTCATACTTCATTTTATCAAAGTAATTTCTCTTAACCCCTTTATATAGAGGTAGTACGACGATGATGCTCTCAACCTTACTAGTTAAATAATAAGGGAGTGATCCAATCACATCACCAAGTCCCCCGGTTTTAATAAATGGATGACACTCAGAACTAACTAGCATAACCCTCGTTTTATCTTCCACCAAAACTACCTCCTCCTCCACCAAATGATGATCCACCACCAAAGCCTCCACCGCCGATTCTTCCACCACCACTCTTGGCAACTCTAGCAGACTTAGCAGCCGCTATAGTAGTTACAGCATTGACTCTTAGTCTTGATAATGAGTTAATAAAATACATGTTAATAAAGAAGTTATTAGAGAAGTATCTACCATAAGTTAGGTTGGCATTAGTAAAATCACTCTCACTAAACTTAAGTTTTAATTGATCCATAACTTTATCAGCGATACCAAAACTAGTCGCATATACTAAATAATGTTCCCAAATAACTAGTGAAGGTACAGGATAATCCTTAAAGGTAGAAAAGTCTTCTAAGAACTTTTTAAAGGCTACCCATCTAACATAGTCTTCATTTCCCTTAATACTCCTTCTAGTAAGTGTATTAACATAAACTAAGTAAGCAACAGTAGTAGCTAAAGTCATCGATAATACAATGACTGTAGAATCAATTTTATATAACTGATAAACCACAAAGAATATAAATGAAAACACAAATCCAAGAGTAGAGAACATCGCAAGTTTAGGTCTAGCCTTAATAGTCTCTAAATCAAAGAAGTCCTGTTTACTTGCTTCTTGTTTAACTTTCATATTCCAAGTAGTATTAGATATACGATACTTATTAGCCTGGTGTTCTTCTTTTACATATTCTTTTAACTCTTTTAGTTCTACTTGTGTTCCATTTCCGATCTCATTTATAAACCATTTGATTAAATACTCCTCATGGTCTTCTAAGTCATCTGTTTTCCTATCCTTATTCAGTTTAATGATGAAGTTAGGCTCCTTTGCATTCACCCCTTCATTGTTATCATCTAGGATTAAATATTTTCTTCTGATTAAATCTAGTAGTGTGGCCGCTAGGTCATTGTCGGTTGTTTTACCAAAGCGATAAAGATTACCAAGCAAAGCAGGTCCATACTCCGCAGGAAGTTCACGGTAATACTCACCATAAAAATCACTCTTATGTTTTTTACCGTATCTAGAATAGGCGTAGTAAGCTGCTGCCGCAAACATTAGTAATAAGATAAGAACGCTAATATAACTAATTGTTTGAATAGTTACTAAGCGCTTAGAATAAGCTAGTGCCTCCTCAGATGCATCTATAAATAGGTCATATTGAAGTGTATTAACTTTATTTTGACTTCTAATACCTGGGAACATCTCATTTGGAAGCAAGATTCTCATTTCAACGAATTCGCCCTTTAAGATATCTGGTACCTCGATCTTTAAAGTGTTATTACTTGTGTATTCAAAATCTCCTACAGAGTTACCGTATCCATAAGCCTTATAAAAATCCTTATCAAACTCTACGTCAGGGAAATGGACATTAACCTCAATGTTCTTTACCTTCATCGGTTGTTCGCCAAGGAACTTCCAGTTTAGTTCGGAGACATCTCCATATGAGGTAACCGCACCGATAATGCTGTATTCATAAATAAAGGTTGTCTCTCTATCAATTCCGTTTTTATTATAATAGAAAATCATTTCACAATCGTCTTGGTTATCTTCACACCCAATCAGCATTCCTCTTTCATCTCTATCTCCTGAAAAAGCAATAAAATGACTTTGAGTATTAACGTCTGTCTTAGAATCAAAGACAGTTTCATTATTACTCTCTACTCTTAAAGAGAGCGAGGATTTATCTAACATAGAGACATCTTCACTCTTACTAAAGGTATTATTCTTCCCATAAACTAAATTCTTATAGAATACGGTATTTTGTTCCCTATATTTATTAGTTATTCTCTCGACTACATGTAAGTCACCTTCTTCACTAACAGTTACATCCATTATGTAACTTTCAATAGTGAAATCATAATCACTGTAATACTTTACAATGCGGTAGGCAAAAGGGAAGATTAACCCAATTAACAAAATAGCTATAATTAACACTTTTTGGCTCTTAAAGACCTTATGCGATTCATTCATAATTTATCTAATACTCCCTTCACATCTAGTTAAGATTAACATAATTTGGGCTTTATTAAAATATATCAAGGTGCATATTTAGTCTATGTTTTTTCAAATTAATTCATTAATAAAAAACTATGCTTATAAACATAGTTTTAGGTTATTATTTTAAGACTATTTACCTTTATGAACCATCTCATCAATTGCGATTGCAATCCCAAGATAAATAAGAGCATATTGTTCATCGTGAATATCTACTAGATACTTATCACCGATTGAGAAGAATTTCTT
>DUOF01000026.1 GCA_012839015.1 bacterium | reverse complement strand
GGATCAGCCTTGATGAATTGCTAACTAAGATTACTGCTGCTGGTTTAGAAGTTGAAGGTGTTAGAAAACTTGCTAGTGGTTCTAACTTAGTAGTAGGACAAATTCTAGAAGTTAATAAAATTGAAGGCAGCGATCATTTAAGTTTACTTAGTGTTGATGTTAAGGATGAAGTACTAAGCATTGTTTGTGGTGCTCCGAATGTTAGAAAGAACGCCAAAGTTATTGTAGCTAAGAATGGTGCTTATTTAGATGCTATTGATTTAACGATTAAGAAAAGTAAAATACGTGGAGTAGAATCTAACGGTATGTGTTGTTCCTTAACTGAGTTAGGGGTAGACCCTAACTCACTTAGTAAATCACAACTAAGTGGGATTGAAATACTAGATGATGACGCCGTTGTAGGAGACAATGATCCTCTAGCCTATTTAGGACTTGATGATACTATCATTGATATTGATATTACCCCTGATAGGGGTGATCTACTTTCAATGTGGGGCTTAGCTAGTGATATTGCTGCTATTTTAGGAAAGAGGGCTACTCTAGATGAAGTCACCCCTATTAAGGGTGAAAAAAGTGACCTAGAGGTAGTAATTGAGACTACTCAGTGCGATGTCTTCTCAGTTAGAAAGGTCAGCGGTATTGAGGTTAAGGAGTCACCAAAATGGCTTAAACAAATACTACTTTCCAATAACTTTAAACCAATTAATAATATCGTAGATTTAGGAAACTACATTATGCTAGTGACTGGTCAACCGCTTCATATGTATGACTATGATAAATTAACCAGTAACAAATTTATCATTAAGGATAACATCGATGATGATGTTAAAATGCTTGATGAGAAGGATTATAAAATAGAGACTGGTGATATTTGTATCACCAATGATAACAAGGTTGAATGTCTAGGAGGAGTTATTGGAAGTTTCACTTCAATGATTGACAAGGACACCAAAAACCTAGTTATTGAAGCTGCTAGTTTCAATGGAACTAGTATTAGAAAAACCTCTAGAAGACTTGATCTTCAAAGTGAATCTGCTAAAAGGTTTATTAGGGGAACTGATAAGTACAATACTAGACTAGTTCTAGACTTTACTATTAATCTATTAAGCAAGCTAACAACGGTTGCTAGTGTAGGAGAAATAGTAGAAGTAAACAATCTAGATAATAAGAAAGCAATTGAATTGCCAGTTGATAATATAGAAAAGCTACTAGGAATTAAAATTAGTGAGGATAAAATTAATGAAATATTTACTAACCTAGGCTTTAAGTATACCCTAGAAGATAACGCTTACAAGGTAAGCGTCCCTACTAGAAGGAATGACTTAACTATTAAGGAAGATTTAATTGAAGAGATTATTAGGATCTATGGTTTTGATAATATCCCTTATTCTCTACCTGTTAACGCAAATAATATCGGTGGTTATTCACTCCATCAATCTAGAAGAAATAAATTAAAGGATTACTTAATAAGTAACGGATTAAATGAGGTTGTAACTTACAACCTCACCTCAAAGTCTAACTCTAGTTTGTTTGAGGTTCTACTAACTGATGAGGTTGTTTCAATAAGCAATCCGTTAACTGAAGATTGAAAATATCTTAGAAAATCTCTGATTCCATCACTTTTAGAATGTGCCAGTTATAACAAAGATAAAGCCAGTACTAACGTGTCTATATTTGAGGTTAGTAAACTTTATGATAAAAATAATGAGAAGGAATTGCTAAGTATTCTAATAAATAAGAACTTCAAGAGCATACCCCACCTAGATAACTATAAGTTAGATTACTCTGTTATAAAGGGTTTCTTAGAGGGTATCTTAAATGTATTAATGATTGATTATGGACGCCTTAGAATAGAACAAACTAGTGATTTAAAACAAATGCACCCTTATAGAAGTGCCAAACTATACCTAGACAATAAACTAGCAGGTTTCATCGGACAAGTACATCCAGGTTTATCTAAAAATCTAGATGATACCTATGTATTAGAGTTAGACCTAGGTCTTATGTTAGATCTAAAAAGTTCTAAAATTAAATATGGCAAGCTAAGCATCTATCCATCGACTTCAAGAGATATTGCAATGATGGTTAAAAAAGAAGTTGAAAGTCAAAGCATCATTAATATCATTAAAAGAATCAGTAGAAAACTGATTAAAGACGTTACCATATTTGATGTCTATGAAGGTGAACACATTGAAGAGGGTCATAAATCCATCGCTGTTTCTATTACCTATAACTCAGATGATAAAACTTTAAGCGATAATGAGGTCAACGAGTTGCACGCTCAAGTAATAAATGATTTAATAAAGAAACTAAACGTAGTTATCCGTTAAAGGAGGGACATCATGGCTAACATTAAAAATAGATTAAAAAACTTGTTTAATAGAAATAAGGGAGAAAAAGAAGAATCTTCTTTTGTGAGCCAAGTGGAATTAGAACTGACTCCCGAGGTTGATCAAACTGAAAGCTTAGAGGTGGACGAAGAGGAGTTAATTGAAGGAGTAACCAGTGAAGAAAATATAATTGTTGAAGAAGAATCTCCTCTTAGTGAAGAGGAAACTAATAATCATGATGAGATAATTGATATAGAGGAAACTAAAAAAGAAGAGTTAGAAGTAGTCGAAGAAGATGAAAATATTGAGATTAATATTGTTGATATAACTAGCGAAGAATACACTAAAATTATTAGAGAGAACCTTGCCTTTTGTGCTGCCGAAATAAAAGAGGTAAGTGCCACGATGGATGAGATAGGCAGTCAAAAGGGTAGTGAATCATTCTTTAAGAAATCCGAGAATATCAAAACTATTTCTAGACACGTATCTAGGGTAAGCGACATCCAACAAAAGACACTTGATTTACTAGTCTTGCTAATCGGTGCCAGTGGTAAAATGGTCGATGACTATGACACCATCATGCAAACCATCGATGAACTTAGTGAATTAAACGGTGGTGAAGCAGAAGTATTGAACTATTTGCTTAAGGTTAAGGGAATGGTTAAGGAAATAAAAAACAATAACGATCATTTAAAAAGCGTAACAGAGCAAGTTAACTTTTTAAGTGAACGTTTCAAAGAGTACGATATCAAGATTAAGGAAAACAATAAAGAAAGTCTAAGTAGGATTGCCTTAGTAAACAGTGATATGACTAGATATAAAAGTGCTTTGAAGAGACTTGAAAAAAAGATTAATCGAAACTCGTTATATATCTTTATAACGATGATTTTAATAATTGTCTTAGGCGCTGCTCTTTATTTTCTGGTATTAAGATAATGTTTGTAAATGCGATTAAAAGGGTCAGTCAATATACTAGACCCATCTACTTTGTTGAGAGAACCTATTTAGATAACAAACTAAATAATGGCAGTGCCACGATGTTTTTTGTTAATGAAGAAGGAGTAGCGATTACTTGTAAACATGTTGCTGTGGCAATCATCGACTCAATTAAGTTAAATACTAACTACGCTAACTTTAAGAAAGAAAGAGAAGTCTTTGACTTAGAGACTTGTGAGAAAAAATTTAACTACACTAAAGGCAAAGTAGTCGAACGTATCTTTAACTATCCAAACTCGGTTAATAACTCTACCTCGATTACTTGCATCTTACACCCTAAATATGACCTAGCTATTATTAAATTCAATGACTTTGAAAGTATTAACTACCAAGGTTATGCCACCTTTAGTAAGAATGAAGTTAATCAAGGTGAGCTAGTTTGTAAAGTTGGTTTCCCTTTCCCAGAGTTTACTAACTTTGAATATAATAAGTTAAGAGACAGTGTTGAATTTAACTCTAGTGGTAATATTCAAACTCCTCTTTTCCCTCTAGAAGGTATGGTTACTAGATTTATCAAAGATGAGAGTCAACTATTTGCCATTGAAACATCTACTCCAGGACTTAAAGGCCAAAGCGGGGGACCCTTGTTTGATAAGAATGGGGATATCATTGGCATCCAAAGTCTTACTAGACACCTTCATTTAGGTTTTGATATCGAAAACAAGGAAGTAAAGGCTAATGATGGACAACTAAAAAGTGTTTCTAATTATCCCTTCATTAATCTAGGTGTTAGTGTTCATATGAATATTATCAAACAGTTTCTAAAGGAAAATAACATTAAATTTTATTAACTTAAGCATACAATTATCACTATTGGTTAAAATATCTAACAAGGTGATAAATATGGATAAAACTACAGTAGAATTAGCAAACAAATTATATTTTGACTTACATATGGGAATTGAAGCATCTGAAGCGATGATTCCAAAGGTGCAAAATAACCATTTAAAGGAGTATCTAAATACTCATGTTAATAAGTACAAACAAATACAAGATGATGTTGTAAAACAATTTACAAGATCTGGGAAGAAACCTAAGAGTACTCATCTTCTTTCTAGGAGTTTTCTTTGGATGCAGGCCCAACTCTCTGCAGTTAGAAAAAGCAGCGACAAGGAGTTTATAGAAGCTTTTATAAAGGGCAGTAGTATGGGTGTCGAAAGTGGACAAAGACTACTAAATAAGTACAAAAAAGCAGAACTAGAAATACGTGATCTAGTTAATGAATTAATAGATTTAGAAAGCAGTAATATGACTCATTTAGAAAATCTTAAGACTTCCTTTAATTAATAAATCTAATCGGATACAAGTAATGTTCTTCATCATATAATCTATTTCTTATAGAATTACTTAAGTTACTCGCATAAATGTAAGTAACTTTTTTTTCTTCACTAAGAAGTTTAAATGAGTTACCCCTAAACTTTGATAAGATAGGAATACTTACATCTTTCCTTATACTCCTTAAGTAATCACTACCCTTTTTGTTAAAACCAAGGAGTCTAATATAACTAATATCTTTCTTTAAGAATTCATCCGCTAATTCTTTTTTGGTGTTACATAAGATATGGATAATTGTTCTTTTTATCCTAGCAGCCGTATATCTTTTTGAGATACAAGAGTTGATAAACTCCTGCATATTATTGCTAGTAACAATATTTTTCTTAAATAGGTTTTCGATACCTTCATTAACTAAATGTATAGTCCTTATTTCACTAGCTTCGCTACTAATAAGTTTATACTTTAAAGTATCAAAGAAATCATCTAAGAAGACAAGTTCATCTTTGTTTAATGCCTCACTCATGGAGGTAAACTCGCTAACATCTTTATCCTTTTGAAGTGCTCCCCTAATAGCGGTAGCACTTACAATATTACTATCAAGATCTAGTAATTTATAATCATTACTTCTTTTTATTGTAAAGATCTCTATTGGATAGTTTTTCTTCTTTATTTCACTGTAGTAAGCTAGACCTAAAATATCATTAGGAGTCTCTAGTTTAAAGTCATCGATCTCTTCTAATGCTATAGCCATAGCTTTTGGATAAGCATAACCTTCATCCATTAAGTCACTTACCCTAAAATCTAAATGCGGTGAAAGAAGCGAAGAATTTTCAAATCTATCTAAGAAGTCTTTTGTATCACCTGTTTCGCTTCCAAAACAGATTTGATTAACTCCTAGATGGTTAAGGATAGAAAGAGCGTAAGATGCAAAGATATTGGCGTTTTCTACGGTATATAGAAATGGTAGTTCCACTACTAAGTCAATTCCTTGTCTAAGAGCTTCTTTCACCCTAGCTTCCTTACCTATAATCGCCGGTTCTCCTCGTTGAACAAAGTTTCCAGACATAACTGCAATAACTATATCAGCATTAGTTAATTCCCTAGTTTTATTTAAGTGATGTAAATGACCGTTATGAAACGGATTATATTCTACAATGATTCCACATATTTTCATAATTTACCTCCTTAAAGTAATGGTGAGAACAAACGCAGTATTTGTTCTTTTACTTTTTGTCTAAATGGCCTTTGCAAGAATTCTTGGTAAGTTATTTTCTTACTCTTTTCAATATCTTTAGTAAAGGCTTCTATATTCTCTATAGCAAATTCATGATCATAGATAACTGCATTAAGTTCAAAGTTTAAAGAGAAGCTACGCCTATCTATATTAGCACTTCCAATGCTAACAACTTGATCATCACAAATGACTAACTTGCTATGCATAAAACCCTCATATAGGTATACTTCAATACCGGCTTCTAAAAGTTCTTGAATATGAGACAGGGTTACATAATAAACCAGTTTCTTATCAGGTATACCCGGTATCATTAGTTTTACATTAACACCCGACTTTACAGCAATTTTTAAAGCAGCTTGAGTTGCTTCATCAGGTATATAGTAAGGAGTCTGAATATAGATGTTCTTTTTAGCATTATTAATCATCTTTAAATATGCATTCCTAACATTGGGTTCAAGATAATCAGGACCTGAAGCGATTATTTGAACATCTTTTGTTCCTTTTGATTCAACACTAGGGAAGTATTTTAAAAATGTTTCTCTATCACTAAAGTCTATCTGCTCATCGGACACGAAAAGATAATCTAGGAAGAACTGTATTTGAACCATATTGGAGCTGCTACCAATAAGTTTTAAGTGGGTGTCTCTCCATGGGGTTGGTTTTCCATCCCCGAGGTATTCTTTACCAATATTAATACCGCCTAGATAACTAATTTCACCATCAATAATTACCATCTTTCGGTGATTACGGTGGTTAAACAATGGTCTAAACCAAATTCTAGTAGGAAAGTATTCCTTAACTATGCCCCCTGCATCTATCAGGGGTTGGAAGAATTTTTTTGGTAAAGTATTAGAACCAAAACGATCATAAAGTAATCTTACTTCAACACCTTCAGAAGCCTTTTTAACTAATAAATCTCTGAATAATGTCCCTACTTCATCTGATCTCATGATGTAGTATGATAGATTGATACTGGATTTAGCGTTTTCAATATCCTTTTCTAGTTGTTCAAACTTTTCTTTAGCACTTAGAAGTAAACGCGTCTCATTATTACTGGTTAACATGCTACCAGCATTATTAACATTTAAAATCATTAAATCAACATGAGGTATTTTTCTAACCTTTTCTTCAGTATCGACCAAGTGTTTTATTTGGTTAGAAATTGTCTTTTTATAATTTCTATCACTGATTAATTTGTAACGATCTTTTTTCTTGGCTTCAAAACGAAAAGTTTCACCAAAAAGCATATATATAATAAACCCTAAAAAAGGCAGGAATATAATTGTGACAATCCAGCCAAGAGCACTTTCAGGTTTTTTTCTTTCTATGAAAATAATTGAAATAATTAAGGATATATTAATTAGCCCTGACATAATAATTAAAATCGCTAGATTACTCATTTTATCCCTCCTTAAAAGTTTCTAAGTCCCTTAGGATACAGGTTTTTATGGATACTTCCATCACTTTTTGTCCAACCAAGTGGAGTATTATTAACACACACTAGATTATAGCCTTTTTTACCCTCGATAGTCAAAGTTAGACCTTTTAAATAATCATTAGCACTTTGACTTTCATGATCTAAATTTAAATAAGCTTTTACTAGGCTCTTATCAAGTGATAAGGCAAGAGCATGATTTGGTTTAAAGTTATTTTTAACGATTTTACCAAGATGTAGACCGTTTCTTAAAACTTTTAAGTTGTTTAATGCAAAGGTGTTTTTAGGAAGTAAATGTAGTTCGTCTCCCATTTTAATAAAAGTGCCTTGAAGATCAGTATTTAAATGTTCTTTTTCAAATTGTCTAAATATTTCTATATCTTTATTTGAAGCTGGTTTGTTGTAATTGCTGACCCTATTTTGATGATCATCGTTACATCTAATTAAAGCAATAAAATGTCCTTCCCCTTTAAACTTATCAGGATATAGTCTTATCGCTTCGCTAATATTAAAAGCTTCATCAAAATCTTTTTCTTTGTCAATATTAATTAAACTAGCATTCGTGTTTTCAAGAAGATATTCGATAACTTCTTCATTTTCTTCCCTTGCAAAAGTACAAGTAGAATAAACCATAATACCATCTCTCCTTAGGCATTTGTATGAGTCTAGTATTAACTCTTTTTGTAAAGTACTTAAACTTAGGGTTTTGTTATAAGTCCAATCATCTTTCACAGCCTCATTTTTCCTAAACATCCCTTGTCCCGAACAAGGTGCATCTAATATAACCTTATCAAAGTATCCTTCGAATGTATTAGCAATCTTACTAGCACTCTCACTACTTACTACCGCATTTTTAATTCCCATTCTTTCAATATTTTCACTAAGTGCTAAAGCCCGTTTATGATTTACATCATTAGCTAAAAGTAATCCTGTATTATTAAGATAACTAGCTACTTGAGTGCTCTTACCTCCTGGGGCAGCACACATATCTAAAACCTTATCATTTTCTTCTATATTAAGTAGTTTTACTACCATCATCGCACTGGCATCCTGAATATAATACATGCCTGCATTATGAAGCGGCGACTTACCAAAACGAAAATCACTCTTACTAAAATAATAGGCTTCATTTACGTAATTGTGTTTATCTAAATTAGGAAATAATGCTTCAAATGATTCTTTGTTTGTCTTTAATAAGTTTAATCTAAGACAACTAATACTATCTTCATCTTGTGAGTTTAAAAGACTCTCGGCACGTATTTTTCCTAATAATTTGTATATATAGTCTTTATAATCCATTTTTGTGACTCCTTCTTAATAATTTTAACAAAATAATGCTATAATTAAAATATCGCGAGGTGTAATAGATGGGTATTATCGAAATCATAGCTAAGAAAAGAGACGGATTAGAATTAAATGAGTCAGAGATCAATTATTTTATCGATGGTTATTCTAGTGATAGTATTAAAGATTATCAAGCATCTAGTCTACTTATGGCAATTTACCTTAACGGAATGAGTGAAGAGGAAACCTATTATCTAACTAAAGCTATTATTAACAGTGGTCAAACACTTGATTTATCTTTAATCGAAGGCGTTATCGCTGATAAGCATTCTACTGGTGGTGTAGGAGATAAAACTACTCTAGTCCTAGTACCACTTCTTGCTAGTATTGGTATTAAGGTCGCTAAGATGTCTGGAAGAGGTTTAGGACATACAGGTGGTACCATTGATAAATTAGAATCAATCCCTAACTTTAAAGTAGAACTTACTAGTGAGTCATTTATTAAACAGGTTAATGAAATAGGTTGTAGCGTTATTTCTCAGAGCGAAGAAATTGCTCTAGCGGATAAAAAACTTTATGCTCTAAGAGATGTAAGCGCTACAATTGAAAGTCTTCCCCTTATAGTATCTTCAATAATGTCTAAAAAAATCGCTCTTGATAGCGATATTATTTGTCTAGATGTAAAGGTAGGTAATGGAGCCTTCTTTAAGGATTTAAAGACTGCTAGAAAGGCTGCGGCTTTAATGATTAAGATCGGTAGTAGATTCAATAAAAAGGTAAGAGCGATCATATCATCAATGGATGAGCCGCTTGGATATGCTATCGGCAATAAACTAGAAGTGTTAGAATCTATCGAAACTCTAAAAGGTAAAGGACCAAAAGATCTAAAAGATACTTGTCTTACCCTGGCTTACCTAATTGCAAAAGAAAGTAATCTATTTGAGGGTCAAGATATTAAAAAGTTGCTAGAGGATAACTTAAGTAACGCTAATGCTTACAAGAAATTTGAAGAACTTATTACCGCACAAGGTGGTAATTTAAGTGAATTAAAATTAAAATATAAACCAATCAAAATAAAGTCTAATAATTCAGGATATTTAAAATATGTTGATACTGAAAAGCTAGGGAGACTCTCTTCTAGGTTAGGTGGAGGTAGACTAACCAAGGAAGATATCATTGATTATGATGTTGGTATTATTATTAAAAATAAGATCGGTGATTATATAAACAAGGATGATATTATCTTTGAAGTATATGCTAAAAATAAACTTGACCAAGAACTTATTAATGAACTAATAAGTACTCTAGTGATCACTAACAAAAAGACTAAAAAGTTAAAGGATATAATTGATATCATATAAATATAAAAGGAGGATAACCTTAATGATTATCCTCCTTTTTATATATTTAAGTACTTATCCTAGAAATGCAGTTAGCATCCAGATATGTTTTTGTAAACTGGCCCTAATACCTGTAATCATATCAGCGCTGACATCATCATTTGCCTCATCGGCAAGTTCAATACCTTTAGCAAACTCTTGATCAATTACTTTAAGGTCATTTATTATACTATTAACCATTTCTACTTCACTTTCATTACCAGTCGCTTCCTTAAGAGAAGTTAATTCTAAAAACTCTTTTAAAGATGCAGCAGGTTTATAATTTAACATAACTAGTCTCTCTGCAATTTCATCTAAATGTGCAGTGGTTTCATCATAAATTTCTTCAAATTTTTCATGTAGTGTATAGAAATTATTTCCCTTTACAAACCAATGATAGTTATGCAATTTAATGTATAAAACACCAAAGTTTGCAACTTCTTTATTAAGTAACTCTAATAAATTAGTATTCATTTTTGTCCCCCCCCTTTCTATATGAATAGTCTACCCCATAGTCCAAAAATATCAAAATAATAATCACTACTATCTAATAAAAAATTAACAAGATTATTATTATCTTTTTTATTAATTGAAATACCTTGAATTATTATCAATCACCTGAAAACTATGTCTAATTTACTTTTACTGAAGTTATAAAAGTTGGC
>DUOF01000003.1 GCA_012839015.1 bacterium | reverse complement strand
GGTGATAACTATGTGGGATGGTATCTTCTTTGAGAAAATGGCTAAATTGCTAAGTGAGAAAATTATAGGTGCTAAAATAAATAATGTTTTTAGTGTTGAAGATAAAGTTATTTTGCATCTATATAGAAATCATAGCTTTTACTTAGTTTTTTCCTTTAAACCTAACTATTTCCTAATTAAAGAGGATCTAGATTCAAAAGTTAGTTCCTCCACCCATTTTACTAACCTTTTAAAGACCCATTTAAAAGGAGAGGAAATAAAAGATACTATTATCTCTAAAAATGATCGAGTCTTAAGAATAAGTATAAATGATAAATACTGCTTAATTCTTGAATACTTGGGTAAGGATAACAACCTAATCCTAACTAGAGAAGATTTAATAATCTTAGGATGCTATAACAATGTTAAGTATAATGAAAAAACTAGTCGCACCCTGCTACCTTCATATAAGTATAGCGAGGTAAAACCTCTGCAACTTAAAAATATATATGAGGACGATTATGATGGTGATATCACTGAATTCTATGGTATTGGCAGGAACTTAAAAACAATTATCAAAACTAGACTTGAAAAGGAAGACTTTAGTAAAATAATACAGTCATTAAAAGACTCTAAGGTCCTCTATGAAAATGATGGCCTAATTCACTTCTTAGCAATCGATGAGCAAGAATCGGGGGAGGAACCCTTTACTTTTCTAGCCAGTTATTACTCAAATAAGAAAGATGAAAATAATCAAAGTGATTTATTTAGGAGATTAACTAAAGTTATAAAAAGTAATATAGAGAAATTAGAAATAAATATAAGCAAGAGAGAAGAAGACCTTGATAATTTGCAAAACTACGATGAATTAATAACCAAGGGAAATCTATTGTTAACCTATCAAAGTAAGTTAAATAATGATAAGGAAGAAGTAGTTCTAGATGATATCTCTATAAAATTAGATAGGGACCTATCAATACTAGAGAATGCCAATAATTATTTTGAAAAAGCTAAGAAAAGTAAACGCTCAATTGAACCGATAAAACAACTAATAGCAGACCTTAAAAATAAACTAGACTACCTAAAAGGTATTGAAGTAGAGAACAGCTATGAATCTCTAATAGAGCTAGAGCGTGAACTTATCAAAAATAATTATATTAGGGTAAATGCTAGAGGGAAAGAAGTTAGTCGCAGCTCAATTAAAGAATACTTCTATAAAGATATAAAGATAAGTGTTGGTAAGAGCAGTTCACAAAATGAATATCTAACACTAAAAAAAGCTAAACCTAATGAGTATTTCTTTCATGTCGCCGACTTTCCTGGTGCCCATGTGATCCTTCACCATCATAATCCAAGCAGTGAACTTATTGAATATGCTGCCAAAATTGCTGTAAAACATTCTAAGTTAAGTGATGAAGTAAGAGCTAAGGTACATTACTGCCAGGTAAAGTATGTTAGAAAAATTAAAAATAGTAAGAAAGGACAAGTTAGTCTAAGAAACTACAAAAGTATAACTGTCCAAAACTAATATAATAAAAGAGGATTTTTCAATCCTCTTTTTAAATTTACTCTGCTAGAGGAGTTTGGCCAGCTTGTCCTGGACAAATAGTTTCTTCGCTTTGTGTAAATGAAGGATAAAAACGGTTTACAGGAACACCTCTGTTTATTATCCTTGTATGAGTAGGTACAATTACTGGTTGTTCAACAGGAAAACAACGGTGAATTGTGCATACCCTGCATGGTAAAACTATTGGTTCAAGAGGCGGACAAGTAGGTCTGCAGCAGCCTGCTCCTTGATGATCTCTATTTGGATTCATATATAATCCTCCCTTCTCTCATTTTAATTTATGATACTCAACCAAAAGTGTCTAATCATTTAACACATATAAGCATATTTATTTTTTAAATTTATATCTTTTAATAGGTGAATCAATAATGAAGAAACACAAATTCATAGTATCAATCATAACCTTCTCATTATTAGTATATAGTTTTGTCTTTATCCGTGACACAAACAAAGTTGCAATAAATACTTTGGAAGTATTTTCTAAAAGTGTTTTACCAGCACTTCTACCCTTTTTAATCCTTAATTATTTGATTATCAAGATGGGATTATTAGATTTAATCGCGTACCTATTCCAGTTTATTTCTTATCCCTTATTTGGGATAAGTGGTAAGGGTGCGAGTATATTTTTAATTGGGATTTTAAACGGTTTCCCAAGCAGTGCTATTTTCACTTCACTTTTAGTAAAGGAGAAGAAAATAAGTGAAAAAGAAGGACAAAGTCTAGTTAACGCTATTTTCTTCCCTTCCTTTAGTTTTATATTCATAATTATTGGTGGTAACTTAAAAGATGATTTACTTACGCTTTCTTTGGCAGTTTGTTTGTACTTGTCAGGGCTTTTCTACCTTTACTTTAGGAATGTAAATAATAAGGAAATTGAAAAATTAATATCTTTCAAAGAGGCATATGCCTCATTTAGGGAATCCCTAAGTAAATTTAATTTTATTAATTCATTAAAAGAAGCAATTTATAATGCTTTTATAAATTTACTTAACATCGCCGGAATTATGGTTATGTTTTCATTACCATATGGTATATTAAGTAAGTTCTTAAGTGAGTATTCAAGTAGTATGATTTCAGGCCTAATAGAATTTTCTTATGCTTCGATTACTTTGTCTAATTTAGCAATAGACAACACGATAAAAGGTATTAGCCTAGTCTTTATTTTAGGTTTTGCTAGTTTGTCTACAATAGTCCAAGCCTCAATGCCACTTAAAGAAGCAGGACTTAGTATAAAATCATTTGTTAAGGCTAGAGTTACAGTAGCAATATTTGCTAGTTTTTTACTTTTAGTAATGTTAGTTTAACACTGCCATAACAATATTCTTTTGATTCAAAATCATCATCAAAATTAAAACTATCTTTTTTATTAGTCTCAACCATAATGACCCCGTGGTCATTTAAAAGATTATTATCTTTTATTTTCTTAATTAAAAAAGAAAGATCGATCTTAGCAAATGGAGGATCTAGAAGAATCACATCAAACTTAGTATCAAGTGAATCTATAAGGCTTAGATAATCACTTTTATAAATCTTATAATCTTCACTTATTCCTAATAGATTAGTTTTTATTACTTTAATAGCAGAGGGTTCAATATCGTTAAAGACAACGCTCTTAGCACCTCTAGAGATACATTCTATCCCTAAGGCACCCGAACCAGAGAAAAGGTCCAAACAATCGCTATTAGGCAAATAAGGCGTTAAAATCGAGAACATTGCTTCTTTAACGCGGTCTATTGTAGGTCTAGTATAATTCTCATTAGGAAGAGCTAACTTTTTACCACGATATTTGCCTGCGATTACGCGCATTTCTTTTTCCCCTTACTAGGATCTATTAAACCCTTAAATATAGTTTTCTCAATTTTAGCTAATAGATCACTTAGCCTTTTATAAGCCTCATTGTAACTACGTACTAGAGGGTTTTCATCGACTTCTAGTTTTATTTTATACATCTCTAGTTGCTTCTCCTTAACATTCCCGCCATAATCTTTAAACCTTAAGGCTTCATTATATTCTTCCTGAGCAGCCTGATATTTATTTAATAACATAAAAGTTGCTTGGTCTCCAAGCATCTTATTTTCTTTTTCTTTTACTTCTTTATATAAATCTGAATTAACAATTTCACTCTGTAGTTCATACGCTAATGCGAAGATATCTTGTTGTTGCACTTAAAATCACCAGTTTTATTATACTAATTTTACTCCATCATTGCATTAATTAGAGTAAGAATATTGGAAGTATCGTCTACCTTATCAATAAACCTTTTCCTTCTAGTTATCTTATAATCCTCTACAAAGTCTTGGATCCTTTCCTGTTCAACGCTTAAAACGCGGTGTCAGAAAGGCTTCTCCCTTAAAAACAGCCAATAATCTGGATTCTTATCTAGAAATAATCTAACATCACTCCTCATTAGTCATCATACCTCCTTAGAGGTTTATCCTTAACTCTCCTGCCAGTAGTAGGTTCTTCTTTTTTAGTGAATTCTCCAAGTACTCCTAAAATCTTCTTAACGCCTTCTAGATTTTCACTAACTTTATTTAGGTTGACACCCTCGAATGCCTTTAGTAGCGTACCAAGTCCGGTTCCAGCTGCCGCAGCTTCCGCCTCACTTGTATCCTTTGATTTAGTACTCTCCTGCTTTTTATAATCCTTCCTAAAGGATTCATGTTCCTTGCCGAAGATGTCAAAATTTTCATAAAGCGCCTGCCAACTAGTTTCCTTATTATCGACCCTTGTCTTTAAGTGCGGATTATCTTTTATAAATTCTTTGAATTCATCAACTTTATCCATAAGTATCACCACTTAAGTATATGACTGACTTAGGCAATAGTGACTCTTTTTTCAAAACTGTTAACATATGAAACCACTTTGAATAAACTATATTAGATAGGAGGTGTAATATATGTATTACTACGGTGGAGGATATGGTGGAGCACCTATGGCTTCAGGATATGGAGTATCAGGGGGAGCATTCTATCCATACGGAGGTGCAGTCTACCCAGTAGGTGGCGGAACCGGCGGAATTGGGATCTGGGCAATAATTCTAGTCTTGTTCCTGTTATTTGTTATACTTGGTGTGGGCTGCTGGGGTGGCAAAAGCTGGTGCTAATGCCATCACTACTCATATCATATTTTAGCTAAATTACATTGTTGTTAATAGAAAGGAAAGATTAATAATATCTTTCTTTTCATTTATAGTATTTTTTTAATGGTTTTTATATACTTTAAATATAGGAGGAATTCATATGAAGAGGTTTATGATATTAGTTTTCCTGATTATACCCCTGTCCCTTGTGGGATGTAGAAATGTAGTTACTTATGGGGATAATAAACAACTTTTTAAAGCGGATATACCAACAGTAGAAAAATTAACTAGTGTTAAATTTAATAAGGAGACGACTAATCTAATCCAAGACTTTTCATTTAATTCAGCTTCACTGTTATTAAAAGAGGAAAATGAAATGTACTCTCCGATTAGTCTATTTATGGCTCTTTCAATGTTAAGTGAGGGTGCGAGTAAAGAAACTAAAGCTGAGTTATTAAATGCTCTTAAATTTGATGATTTAGAGACTTTAAGAATAGTTAATAAAACTATGTTTAATAACTTGTTTTTAAACAAGGAAAAATCTAAATTATTACTTGCTAATTCATTTTGGCTAAATAAGAATAAGTTAGATACTTATAACAATGACACCTTAACTATTTTAAAGGATTACTATAAAGCTAGTTCCTTTGCAGTCGACTTCCCAAGTGAAGATACTTCAAGGATGGTTAGTGATTGGGTTAGTGAGAATACGAACGGACTTCTAGGGGGAAATCCTGAAGCATTTAAGTTTAGTAAAGAAACGATGTTAGTTTTAATTAATGCTTTATACTTCTATGATACGTGGAGCACTCAGTTTGATTCCAAAAATAACTATCTAGATGGCTTTAATAGTGAAACTATGACTACCTATATGAAACAAACTCTATCTAAAAGAAGTGTGCTAATTAATAAGGATTATACTTCTACCTTTATAAACTTTACTAATGGTAGTAAAATGCATTTTATTTTACCAAATGAAAGTAAAACAATAAGTGATGTTAAAAACACCCAGACACTAAAAGAAGTAGTAAATTATGAAAGTACTACCAAATACAAGGTGGATATAAGACTTCCAAAGTTTGAGTTCAATTCTAAGTTTGATCTAGAAGAACTTGCCAGGAATTTAGGTATTAATAAGGCATTTGAAGATAATGCCGAGTTTGATAAGTTTACGAGCATAGATATCTTGGTTAGTAAAATAATTCAAGAGTCTGCGATTAAGGTTGATGAAAAGGGAGTTGAAGCTGCAGCATATACAAGCATTGAAGCCGGGATAACTTCAGTCGAGCCAGAGGTTCAAACCCTAACCTTTAAACTTAATCGACCATTTATGTTTATCATCACTTCTAGTGATAATATTCCTTTGTTTGTCGGCAGTGTAAATAGTCTTAGTTAATCATTTTATTGCAATTAAAAAAGGTCTAAATGTAAATTATCAGACCTTTTTTGTAATAAGAAAAACGTATTAGAATAACTAATACGTTTTTAGTTGTTTAGACTTATCCTAGTTTCTATCTAACCACTCAAGAATAATGCTTATTTGTGAGTTAAGACCCGCTTGTCCAGGTATCACAAACTCAACATCTTCAGTAGAGTAATCTATGAAACTAGCTTGTTCTTCTGTTGTTAAATTTTCAGGCTGGGTGCCGAAAGCAGACTTAACAAGGAGATTATAATATTCCTCTTTTAGTGGTCCAGCATATGCAGGAAGACCGCTTATTGTTTGGAATGTGTCAGCAAAATTATGTTCACGTTCAAAGGTATGAACTGTATTTCCTTCTTCATCAATAATAACGATACGTCCTTTAGGATTGGTTACATCAGAGGTGAATGGATTATCACTTTGGATGATAATCTTAAAGTTAAATTCTTCCTCTACTGTCTCGCCAACCTCTTTATTTCTTACGATAGTTTTATTGTATAATTCAACACCAGCATCAAGTTGACTCTTTAGTTGCATAGCCAGTGCTTCACCACCAAAACCAGTAAACCAACCTTCATCACCAAATGTCCAGTTTTGGATATTGCTTAGGGTGTATTCATCGATCGTTAATTTAGGGAAGATGTTTTCATCTGCCTTGTCATCTATTAACTGAATAGCGGCTCCACCATTTCTACGGAATTTTGAATTAGTTATTACAATATCTGCAGACCATAAGGTCATACCACTATTATAAGTTTCAGAAACCATAACCTCGTTAATTAAGTGAGTAGTATCGTCAGTAGACATAAATAAGGCGATTACTGCACCTGATAGGTTTAAGTTGCTGTAAGTATTGGTGGCTGTGCTAGAGCTATTACTTGCATATATAAGGTGGATACCACCTGAATCTAGGACATTTCTAGAACTTTGTGTATTTCCAACAATTTTCAAATTAGAGATTGAAAATTCTGCATCAGGATAAGCATCGTCTCTCATAAATCTAAAGATAGATGATTGAACATTAATATGAGCTGTTTCAGCTGGGAATTCAACCCCTCCCTCATAGAATTTATTTGCCCCATCACTAGAGTGAAGAATTGATTTTGGAATATCTGTACCGTCTATAGTTTGTAAGTTACCAACGATAGCAATACTCCCTTTGCTCACTTCACGATAATAGATGTGTCCAGTTTTGCCAAAATCTGGACTCTCTTCATTTGTAATATGTGAATGGCCATTAATTAAAGTGCCTTCAAGTTGTGGATTCAGTGGAGTGTCAGTATAGACGTTTTCACTGGCATCTACTATAATCTCTTTGTGTATATTAATCTTAGAAACACTAGCATCTTCAAAAGCAAGTCTTAACTCTTCATGATTGTTGACGTTAACGCCTTCATTAACAATGAACTCTATAGTTCTACCAGGTATATCTCTATACTGGGCACGGACCCCAAGTCTGAATGTTTTACCTTCTGCTTCTTCTTTGAACTTAAATCTAGGTTCATCGCTAATACTATTTTCTAAGTATTCACTTAAATCTTCAACTAGTACGTATTCACCGTCTACTTTTACTTCTAGTTTTACTTCAATCTCAAAGCGACTTGTTCTTACTTGTTTTGAACCTTCTGTTTTTTCAATAATAAGAGGTAAAATAAAGTCACTACCATGTCCTACTTCATAAGTAACATTAGTATTCATAAAGTCAGCATTAGTAGCATTCCTGTAATCAGCATAACCTCCGTCAAAACCAATTGAAGTAATATAATCGATTACCTTAACATTTAGTGATTTAACATCTTCATCTTCACCAAAGTTAATGGTGAAATTACCAGCACCAGTTGGTGTGAAAGTATAATCTTCTAGAGTAACAACATCAGTGTTACCATCAATAGTTACCGGAATACTGCCATAATCAAACATAAATGGATTATGGGCAAAGACAACTAGTGTATTACCTTCCATAAAGTAATTTTGACCAGTATCACTAACAGTGTTAGCCTCAAAGTCGTATTCAACGTTTACAAGTTGAGAAGATATTATCGGTCTAAAGATAACCCTGCTTGATACGTTAGAACCATCTTTGGCTCTAATGGTAATTGTAGCACCTGCTGCTACATGCATAGTCACATTACCATCTTGATCTACACTGACTGCCTCTTCATTACTTGAGCTGAAAGTAACTTCCTTGTTATCTGCATCTAGAGGCAGAACACTATAATCTATTGTCCAATTCCTTTCATTATTACCATAATCAAGGTAAATGGCACCATCTTCATCTAATTCATCATTGATTCTAATACTAGATACAAAGACTGTATCTTTTCTAAATGATGTAGAACCAAAATATCCAATTGCT
>DUOF01000025.1 GCA_012839015.1 bacterium | reverse complement strand
TAGCAATATAAACTTTGTTTACCTTATAGGAAGGGTGTAATAATTTATTAGTTAGTTCTCCATCATTAGTAAAAAGCAACACCCCGGTCGTATCAAAATCTAATCGTCCAACCGGATATACCCTTTCGCTTATATCACCTAACGAGTCCATAACCGTAGGTCTATTTTTCTCATCCTTCAAAGAGGAAATCGTATTCCTAGGTTTATTTAGAACCAGGTATATATTTTCCTCTAAGATTATTTTTTTTCCATCAACTTTGATCGAGTCGCCAACGCCAACCTTAAATCCTAAACTATCTACAACTTTATCATTAACGGCAACCCTGCCATCAAGTATTAATTGCTCAGCTTTCCTTCTAGAACAGTAGCCTGCCTTAGCTATAACTTTTTGTAATCTTTCCATTTTCTTCACCACTATTAGTATAACTGAAAGGGATAGAAATACAAATTATAAGATATCATTTAATTTTGTTAATCAGCATAAAATCCTAATGGTGATAACATGATCAAATTTTTAATTTTCTTATCTGTTCTTTTTAGCAACTCTTACATTAGTGTAAGCAGGGAAGTAACAAGCCAGGTGGCGGCTAGAAGTTATATAGCTATAGATGCAAACACCAACAATGTCATTGAGGGGAAAAACATTAATTTAAAAAGAAGTGTTGCAAGCATATCTAAAATTATGACTGCGATTATTGCAATAGAAAACAAAGATATACAAGAAAAAATGGTAGTACCACCAGAGGTAAAAAAAGCCTATGGTAGTAGTGTCTATTTAGCACAGGGCGATATCCTCAGTCTAGAAGACTTACTTTATGGATTAATGTTGAGAAGTGGGAATGATGCTGCTATAACTATTGCGATTGGTGTAGCAGGCACGCTAGATAACTTTGTAGATATGATGAATAAAAAAGCCAAAGAACTTAAGATGGCGGATACGTTTTTTTCTAATCCAAGTGGTCTAGATGAAGATGATGAGGGGAATATATCCACAAGTTTTGACATGGCTATACTGATGGCATATGCGATTAAAAATAATTTTTTTTGAAGATAATAGGAACTAACACTTATACTTGTGATAGTCATGGTGTCTGGCAAAATAAAAATAAAATATTAAGATTGTATAAAAAGAGCATTGGAGGAAAAACGGGTTTTACAGGCAAAGCTAGAAGGACTCTTGTTACAGTAGCACAGGAAGATGAGACAAAGCTTATTGTTGTTACCTTGGATTGTGGTGGTGACTTTAAGGCACATATTGACCTTTACGAACGTTTATTTAAAATTAAAAAAACCATTAAGTTAATGAACGAAGGTAAGAGCCAACTTAATGAATTTGAAATTAATTGTAAGTCAGATATCTTTGTCACTATGAACAAAGATTTGATCAAACAATCAAAAATTATATATAGAATTAATAATAATGAACTAAGGATTGAATTAGTAAATGGTGGCCAAATTGATTACATAGGTCAATGTTCGGTAATTAAAGTAAATGAAAAAAGTAAAAAGTATAGTTGGTGGAAACAACTATTTAGACTAAACTGAGGTAATTGCTATGAATAAAATATGGAGTTATATTATAGCTATTTCAATAATATATGGAATCATGACAGGTAGATCAGAGTTAATGTCGAGTATAATATTAACTGTGCCGAAGGATGCTTTTATGTTACTTATTACCATGATCAGTGCAGCTTGTTTTTGGAATGGCATAATGAAGGTAATGGAGACGGCCGGGATAGTGGATTCACTATCTAGATTGTTGACGCCACTCTTTAATTTGATAATGCCTAAATTAAAGGACAAGCAAGCATTAAGATACATATCCATGAATATAGCTGCTAATATTTTTGGGTTGGGTTATGGTGCAACACCTAGTGGAATAAAAGCAGTAAAAAGGATGAAAGAATTAAATAATGACAAAGCTGAAGCGACTGATGAAATGGTAACCTTCCTGATATTAAACACGGCAGAAGTGACTATAATACCCACAACGGTTATGGCGATCAGGGCAAATTTAGGTTCCAAAAATCCAGCGGATATAATTTTGTTTCCAATGATAGCTACCTTAACCGCCTCTATAATTGGACTTATAATAGACTACCTATTTAGAAAGACTAAAAAAAATGCTAATCTGGTTTAGTGTAGTGATAATACCAATATTCATATTGGTTACTATATCAATTGCACTGGTAAAAAAAGTTAATGGATTCGATGCTTTCCTATCTGG
>DUOF01000024.1 GCA_012839015.1 bacterium | reverse complement strand
TAATTTTGATTCTAGGATGGTTAATAGTCTAAGAGAGTTTGAAATTGAATTACTAGTTAATTTAGTTAAAGAGTACCGGGTTAATATAAAGGATACTTATCCCTTTGAATTTGCTCAGGTGGCAAGTGGTGGAATATTAGTTAGTGAAATAAGCGATGATCTATCACTTAAAAGATATCCCAATATTTTTGTAGGTGGAGAAGTCATGGATATAAATGCACTAAGTGGCGGTTATAACTTACAGTTTGCTTGGTCTTGTGCAGGCGTTATAGCTAAAGCGTTAATAGAAAGGTCTAAAGAAGAGTAAGTATGAGAAGGAAAATAATTAATTACTCCATTAATATGGGGATAATCTTGGCCGTTAGTATTTTAACTTTTATTTATCTATTAAAGGATAATGCTCATGAGGTTATAGGTGAGATTTTATCACTTAATGCTTTTTCAATTACAATAATATTTGCTGTAGTCGCGGTAAGTTTTCTAATAGAGGGTTTAATTATTAAGATAGCTACTGTGGAATACAAAAAGGATTTTAAAATATATGACGGAGTCTTTGTTTCTAGTATAGGGGCTCTGTTTTCTGCGATAACCCCCCTAAAACTAGGAGCACTAGGGGGCCAAATATACGGTTATGTTAAAAAGGAAGTAAGTACTAAAGATGCCTTTAGCAGCACCTTTAAAACCTCTTATGCCTTTCAGATGAATCTACTTCTAATCTCTATCATGGTTTTTATTTTCACTCTAACCAACGATATTAATGTTGATATTCTCAACTATAGCTTTAATGCCAGGTATATCGCGGTATTGGGTATTGTTTTCAACTTTGTAATCTTCTTCCTTTACCTTATAGTAGTTTTTTCTAAAAAACTCCATAATATTTTCTTAAAGATAACATCCTTCTTTGGATTTAAATTTAAGAGGATAAATTGCAAAGAGTGTTATATCAATGAATCAAAGGACAAGCTAAAAACAATCCAGGATAACTTAATTAAATTTTACAAAAACACAAGGGAGTCATTCTCTTTAATCTTGCTATATGTGTTTAAGTCATTCTTTATGGGGGGGTTCCCTTATTTGATATATCTTCTTCTAACTGGAGATTCCTTTAGTGTGAGTATCTTTTTTGCTAGTGTTTGTTTGGTTCAACTCCATTACTTTGCTAGTGCGATCGTGCCAATTCCTGGTGCGAGTGGGGCTAGTGAACTTATTTTCTTAGCTTTATTTGCTTATATATTCCCAATGTATAGCCTTATAGCCTCAGTCTTAATTCTTTGGAGGATATTCACTTATTTCTTTAATATAGTTTTTGGTTTGATAAATTTCATTATAATTAAGTGTAAAAAAAGTTGAGTTTTGACCTCATTTGTTAAAAAGTCGTTTTTGTGCTATAATTAATATACAAGGACGGCGAAAAAAATGAAAAAGTTCGAGATCAAATTTAATAATGAGGTTATTGCCAACGTTAGTCAAAAGGGCGATGATTTTGATTTGTCTTATGTGAGTGAAGTAGTTACTGAATCTGATGTAAATAGAATCTATAAGAGAATTGGAAAAGAGATGGATTTAAAAGAAATAAATGTCGACACACTTACTCTTAACAAGAGTGTTAAAGAAGTGTCACCTAGAGCCTTTTCTAACAAAAAGATTAGAAAGATCATCATTGATGGTAGTGGACTAAAGACTATCGGGGCGTTCGCCTTTGCACATTGTGATATCGAGGAGATAAAATACAACTATAAGTTTGACAGCAATGGTTACATAAAAGATGGAGTTACCAACATCTATAAAGGGGCATTTAGTAACAACAAGCTAACCGAGGTATTCCTACCAAACACTTTATTAGTTATTGAAGATAAAGCTTTTGCAAATAATAATCTTACTAGAACCGCGGTGTATGAAAATAATTTAGACTTAATCCAAAAGAGATTATCTATTTTTTGGGGAAATGAAGAAAATAAATTTTTCAATGCTGCGATATTAGCTAAAAAGAATTCGTAGTAGCGTCGCTTACCGCAGGTGTATTAATCTGCTTACCGGTGTAATCGAAACGGGAACCATGACATGGGCAATCCCAAGACAGTTCATCTTTATTCCATTTCAAAATACATTTTAAATGAGGGCAAGTTATGTTAACAAAATATAGGTGTCCCCTTTTTTTATATACTCCCATATTTTTGCCACGGTATCTTAGAGTTAGAGCTTGTCCTTCCTCTAGTGTTCTTATATCTTTTCTTCTTAACATAAGCCTCTTAATTATTAAACCCTTAAAAGCTGACCCTGCATTATAAATAAAAGACGGAAGAGATGCTAAAATATTAGATCTTTGAGGAGAAAATAGGGATTCATACTCATTCTTTTTACCTAAGATAAGATCCTTTAGTAAGAGAGCAGCAACCATACTCGATGTCATACCCCATTTTTTATATCCTGTGGCAACATACAAGTTGTCACTTCTTTTTGAGTAGCGACCAATATAGGGCAGGGAATCTAGTGTAAAACAATCCTGGGCTGAGAAGGTACTTACAACCTCAGAATTAGGGAAAAGTCTCTTAGACTCATTGATCAATTCTTGATAGTTGGAATTACCTTTGTGTTCACCTGACTTATGACTCTTACCTCCGAAAATGACTTTGTCTTGGTAATCTCTAAATGTGTGACCTTGTTTATTCTCATCTAAATACATCCCCTTTACAGGGGTGGCATTCTTTAAGGTGATTAAATAAGATCTCTCTTGCCACATTTTTAGAAAGTAAAGACCGGGAAAATTAATGAATGGATAATGGGTTGCTATAATGATGTGTTTTGCATTTATTTTAAAATTATTGCTAGTTAGGGCTACTCCCTGCTCGACAGAGATTATCTTTGTTTGTTCATAGATGGTTAGTTTATCACTAATAGCGGATATAAATTTAAGAGGATTGAACTGGGCTTGATTGTCCATCTTTAAGGCAAGTTCAATATCTATGGGCAGGTTGCACTTATTGGTCAAACTCGCCTGGAGTCCAAGGCTTGTAATTGCTTTGTATTCCTTTTCAATTTTGCCTGGCTTATTACGGGTGTATAAATAAGAATCGGATTTTTCAAAATCACAGTCAATTTTTTCATCACCTACAAGTCTATTGTATTCGTTAAGTGCTTCTTGGTTAGCTTTAGCATAAAGATAACTCTTATCGTAACCTAGTTTTTTGATTAAATTATGGTAAAGGTAACCGTGTTGAACGCTTATCTTAGCAGTGGTGTTCTTGGTTACACCTTGTCCGATCCTTGATCTATCGACTACTACAACATTTTTGCCTTCTTTTTGTAAATAGTAGGCAGTTAAAATTCCTGTTAAACCAGCACCTACTATCAAAATATCGCAACTTAAATCTTTATTTAACTTTTCTCTTTGCTTTATCGAAGAGGTTAAATTCCAAATAGATTTCATCTTATCACCCTAAAGATATTTTGTTACAAACAAGCAAAAGATATACGGAAGATTTGGCTTTGAGGTTGATAACAACACTGTTTTAAATTATAATAAACCGGTAGAGGTGAAATTTAATGGAAGAATTACATGAACAGGAAAGGTTTAGACGTGAGAAACTAGTAAAGTATGAAGAAAAGGGTGTCGATCCTTTCGGACAGAAGTTTGTAAGGGACCATTCCAGCCTTGATATTAAGACTAGATTTGCGAATTTAACTAATGAGGAATTAGAAGGAAAAGAAAATGTTGTAATAGCCGGTAGAATCATGACTATTAGAAACATGGGGAAAGCGGCGTTTTTTCATATAAAAGACAAAGAAGGCCAAATCCAAGTCTACCTTAGAAAAGATGTTGTAGGCGAAGAAGTTTATGACCTATTTAATCTTGCAGACCTTGGTGATATAGTCGGTGTTGAAGGAAAAGTCATGTTAACTAGAACCGGAGAGTTAACAGTAAAGTGTTTAAAGTATACACACCTAACTAAGGCCTTAAGACCACTTCCTGAAAAGTTTCACGGACTTAGTGATGTTGAAGAGAGATACAGGCGTAGATACGTTGATTTAATCGTCAATGATGAATCAAGGAAAATTGCTCTTACCCGCCCAATGATACTTAAAACAATTAAAAACTATTTAGATAATAAAGGTTATATGGAAGTCGAAACTCCAATCCTTCACCCGGTACTAGGTGGCGCGAGTGCTAAACCATTTATCACACACCATAATGCGCTAGATATGCCTTTCTACCTTAGAATAGCACCAGAACTATACCTAAAAAGACTTATTGTTGGCGGATTAGAGAAAGTTTATGAACTTAACCGTAACTTTAGGAATGAAGGAATTTCAAATCGTCATAACCCAGAGTTTACAATGCTAGAACTTTATGAAGCTTACGGAGATTTAGAAACTATGATGGACATAGTAGAGGAAATATTCTCCCTACTAGTTGAAAAATTCTCGAATAGCAAAGTAATTACATGGAGAGATGTTGAACTTGACTTTTCTAAAGGTTTTAGAAGAGTAAGTATGGTTGAGATGATAAAGGAAGTAACTAATATTGATTTTAGTACTAAGATGAGCGATGATGAGGCTATCAAGATAGCTAAAGAAAAAGGACTTCACTTAGAAGAACACGAAAAAAACTTTGGTCACATCGTTAATAAAATGTTCGAGGAGTTTTGTGAAGATAAACTAGTGCAACCAACGATACTTTACGGACACCCTAGTATTATCTCACCACTTGCTAGACCAAGTGCAAAAGATAATAGATTCTCTGAAAGATTTGAAATATTTATCAATGGTGTAGAGTTTGGAAATGCATATGGGGAACTTAATGATCCGCGTATCCAAAAGGAGAACTTCTTAAACCAATTAAAAGAAAAAGACAGGGGTAATGAAGAGGCTACTGAAATGGATAAAGACTACGTTGAGGCACTGGAGTATGGTATGCCACCAACTGGTGGTTTAGGTATAGGGATTGATAGAGTAATCATGTTATTTACTAACAGTGATAACATCCGTGAGGTAATCTTATTCCCACACATGAGAAATAGGTCGTAAGACCTTTTTTTATTTGTTTACAGGTCCGTGAATTTTAAACATATACTATTGCTTTTATTGAATAAAATGGCTATTTATCATACAATTAAATTGTTAGAATGCCGATTATTCTAGAGATTGAAAGGGTTGTGGTTGTATGGTAAAAGGAAAAAATGCAATAAAAATTATTTTAATGACAATCTTGAGTTTTGTTGGGTTGTTATTTTTTACATATAATAATTTAAATGCTAGTGAATTGGCAGGATGTTTTTCATTTCAAGACAACCGTGAAAGACTAATAACCACTAAAGGTAGTGGTTGGGGTGAAGGTTTTACTTTTACCTGTGAAGAACAAAACTATGATATTATTAATTATTCAGTTGAAATCGATAACAAAAACAATCTTCTAGGTCCGATTAACTTTAATAATGGTGATGGAAATGCTATAACTCGTCTTCAAAACCATATAAGAGACCAGGTGATAAATGGTGAAACTGGCTACTACAAACTAACTTACAAAATAACTTATGAATTAGATGGAATAGAAAAGAAAGACAAACTAATTAAAGAAATAACCGTCCTTGATCCAGGACTATCTGATAACAACAATATTTTTGATACATCAATCGTTTGGGGTGGAGATTTGCTAGGGTCAGAAAGTGGTCGACTTAATGCTTCTACACCATACCTAGAAAGAAATGAAGATGGCGAATATATAGGTATGGGTAAAACTATTGTGGTTGGAAATATAAATGGTGACGACCAAAGCTACATAGCGGTAGTAGATAACTATGGAAAATTCTATGGGAATGCTTTCTTGTACAATTTTGGAAAGACAGTTGATAACCCGGATGGTTATCCAACAGTTATAAATGCAATTGAATATTCTGGTCGTGAGAATGCTGGAAATTCTATTTACTGGATAATTGGAAGATACCAAGAGGCTAGTAAATGGAAGCCATTTATGAGCCGCGTGATATGGAATGACGTAACTTCCTCTTTTGAGTTAGATAATAATGAAGAATGGGGAGATTATGTCCCAAGTGGTTACGATTCTGGTGAATTCCTTTCTATGATTGTTCACATTAAAAAAGATATCGATGAACATTATTCTACCTACCCAGTTGTTACTGGTTACTTCCAAAATGCCTCTATGCAAAGACACGGGGCAATTCTAAAGTTCAATGATGAATTAGGGAAAGGTATCCTACAATTTGAGCCTGTAATACCCGAAGATTTAATTATGGTAAACTCTAACTTTGAGTTTAGATCTATTATATGGACTAATGATGAGCAAACTAGGTTTGCTGTTGTTGGTTATAGGACTAACGCTACAGCAAGTAGTGACAGTGCTGGTATTTTAAGAGAATACCTAATCGATGAAGGAAACGGACAAATAGGGTCTGGCGGCTTTATACTACAGAAAGGTAATAGTTTTGATAGTTTCCTGCATCGTAGGGATGAGGTTCCTTATAAGACACAGTTCAATGATGTTATCAAAGATGGTGACAAATATATTATTGTTGGTTCAACCTCGTATAGCGATGGAAACTCAGTTATCCATAGTGGTGGAACTAGTGATGGTTTAATCTTGATTGTTAATTATGTCAATCCAGGCGGAGCAGGTCAAAGAATAATTACTTATGGAAGCGGGGCTGATGG
>DUOF01000002.1 GCA_012839015.1 bacterium | reverse complement strand
TTGATTGCCAGGAACTAATACGTTGTGGGTTGTCTTATAAAACCCATCAACGCTAATACTAATATTGGTATTCATATCAACTAAATAAATTCCGTTAACTGCATCACTTATGGCATCATTTATCCTTACAGTGGCTTCACCTTCATATCCTTGTAAGACCTGCAATTTAAAGGTAAATGATTCTCCATACTCAAATGTTTTTAGTGTGAAGTCACTATCATCTTCATTTACTAGTTTGTAACCTAACTGATCGCTCGGGTAGGTAATGCTATAAGTGATTTTATTAATGTTGCTTACACTAATGATGGTATCCTCACTAACACTAAATGTATAAACACCTTGAACTGGTGTTAAAACACTTTCATTAGCCTTTACAATGAAATTACTTGTATAACCAGTTTTGGGTTCCACCTTAAACGAGATACTTTGTCCTGGTTTAACCCTTGTTACTAAAGAATCACCATTAGCAACTATCTCATAACCAGTTCCCTGACTATAAGAAACATCTAAAAGTATTTCTCTTGTGATTTTAATCACATAATTGCTGGTATTTTTGCCATTCTCTGCGGTTACCTTTAAATAATATGTATTTAAACCCTCATTTAAGGTAACTTCACTTACTATATTCTCAAAGGCTTCATCGCTATATACTTTATAGCTCGCCTTATCACTTACTTCGACTTTAGTAAAATCAAAATTGGTAACATCATTTGAAACTTCGATGCTTATATTTGATCCACTAATAACAAACTCAATGTCCCCAAAACCTGTAAGGCTACTCTCATTAGAAGGGCCTTTAAAGCAGGCGCTCAAGAACACTGAAAAAACTACGAGATTAAACATTTAAAATGTCTTTCTTAAAGCTCGCGGCATATTTTTTCCTCCTATACCTATAACTTATACTAAAAGTCTATATTTTAAATACTACTTTTACAATATATTTACCCTATTATTTTTTCATGTCTTTTCGATGAATAAAAAGAAAAAATCTCTTTATTGTTTCTACCTTACTTTCATTATTATCAGATTAAGTTTAAAACCTTAGTAATCAGTATATGTATCAAAATATACATTGGTTAATAGTGTTTTAATTATACACTTATCTATCCCCTACCCCACTCACCTATCGGTAGGGGAGTGATATTTGATTAAACTTTTATTTATTAATACATCTACTATCAATTTGTAAGGTATGGTTAGATTTTTTCAAGCTTTCTCCTAATTCAAATTAATCACTAAAAGAATTAAATTATTAACATTATATAATTTAGATGCATACCTTATTAAAACATTAAAGAAAGGGTATATATTGATTTATATAGGGTTATTTATTATGAGCGAAAAATTGTTTTACACCGCTAAAAGGATCTTAAAAGAAGATCCTGCTGCTAAGAATATCTTAGAGGTCTTCCTGTGTTATCCTGGATATAAAGTTCTATATTTTCATGACTTTGCCCATTTCTTATATAGGATTAAACTAAGGATGCTAGCTAGAATGATTTCCAATCTAGCACGCTTTCTATATGGGATAGAAATACATCCCGGCGCTAAGATAGGTAAAGGATTGCTAATAGATCATGGTAGTGGAGTAGTTATTGGCGAGACTGCTGTTATAGGAAGAAACTGTACTATATATCATGGCGTAACTCTTGGTGGAACTGGTAATGAAAAGGATGCTAAAAGGCATCCCTCAATTGGTAATAATGTAATCATCGGTGCGGGTGCTAAGGTACTTGGAAATATCATTATTGGCAACAATTCTAAAATAGGTGCCAACGCTGTTGTCTTAACAGGATGTGAGGATAACTCTACTATGATCGGTATACCTGCTAAGGTTGTAAGGGTTAGTAATTTCAATAATTAGAAAAGACCAAATGTAAACATCTGATCTTTTCATAAACTCAAAGGTTATTAACTAATTACCTGTCTAGGTATTATTGATTAAATAGACTACACCCAAGTAGTTTACATTTCAATTTTAATGCCTAAATTAAAACCCTTTACTCCTTATTCAATCATTAATTGATTCACTGTAAATGGTTTGCTATTTATGGGATAAGTGACCATTTATATTTAACTACATAGTATATTAGTGAAAGAAAGGAGACAGACAATTGTACGATTATGATTTATTTAGCGATCCCTATGCTTATAATGGCCCTATAACACGGACATTCAATGCGCAGGAACCAAATCCTTACTATAGTTTAAATAACTGGAGAAACCCCAATCAAACAAAAGACAATGGTCGAGAACCATTTGTAATAAATATAAATGAGGCGTCAAAGAGAAACACCAACTACAGGACTACACCTTGGACCGGTAGACATTTACAACTTACCCTTATGAGTATAAATGTGGGAGATGACATTGGTCTAGAACAACACCGTAACAATGATCAATTCATTAGAATTGAAGATGGTCAAGGAATAGTAATGATGGGAGACAGCCAAAATAACCTTAACTTTAGAAGAGAGGTATATCCAGGTTTTGCCTTTATAATCCCAGCTGGAAAATGGCATAACCTTGTTAATACGGGGTCTAAGCCCATAAAATTATACTCTATCTATGCACCAGCACATCATCCACGTGGTACAGTCCACGTTACCAAGAAGGATGCAGAAGCTGAGGAACACAACAACTATTAACGCTTACCCCCTATATATAAAAAAGGTGTAGTCAAACTACACCTTTCTTGTTGTTATAACAATCTCTTATCTGCTTTTTGGGACAAGGTAGACTATAAGTATTATTGTACCTATAACCGGAAGTAAAGCCCAAAGTAAGTTTAGACCACTTCTGTTAGTATCATGAAGTCTCCTTATAGTTATCGCAATACCAGGTATCAAAGATACTAACCCGTATACACTGCCTAAGTATGGATTCAGTCTAGTTAAGACTAGCGAGATTATGACATTGAATAGGAACACCCACCAATATCCTCCAACAGTTGTTTTACCTTCAAAGTCAAAATACCTTTCCCAAAAACTACATAATGATCAATCGGACTATTTTTCTTCATAATTTACCCCTCTCTTTGTAATTAATTATTTTATATAGGCATGATTTTTGCTATCTATTTTACAATATTTTACATTTTCTGCATAAGCATAATATCTTCCTATTCTCATATAATTAACTAGTTTTAAAAAGGATGTAAAAATGAAAGATAAAGGAATCTCAACGTTAAAGGTAGCAGCTACCTATATAGGAACAGTAGTAGGAGCAGGATTTGCCACCGGGCAAGAAATACTCCAGTTTTTTAATGTGTTTGGAAGGCTTGGATTTTTAGGACTAATACTAACTACTTTTATGTTTATGATATTTGGATATCTCATAATGAGTTTAGGTAACAAGTTAAACGCTAAGTCACACTTAGAAGTAATTAGACATTCAGGTGGCAAGGTGTTTGGTAATCTAATGGATTTTATCATTACCTTTTTCTTATTTGGTGCCCTCTCAGCGATGATCGCTGGCACAGGTTCTATCTTTGTCCAACAATTTAACTTGCCTAGTTTACTTGGCAATTTCATTATGGCTATTATTACTGCTCTTACTGTTTTAACAGGGATTGATGGGATAATTAAATCGATTAGTTTTGTAGTCCCTTTCCTTTTATTATCTGTTATTGCTATTAGTATTTATTCAATTATAAACAATCCAATTGATATTAATAATAGCGCTAGTGTAATAAGTGAAAATAGTTTAATGCCTAACTTTTTAATTGCAGCGATTTTATATGTCTCTTACAATATAATCCTTTCCATCTCAATTCTAGGCCCTTTAGGAGTAAAGGCTAAACATAAAAAAACAATTAGAAATGGTGCGATTCTAGGGGGACTTGGTTTGGGACTGGGTTCTATATTGATCTATTTCACTTTGATGAGATTTATGGGGGAAGTAGCTAATATTGATGTTCCAATGATTTATGTAGCCAGTAAAATATCACCGATAATACAAATAGTGTATGCGATCATATTAATAGCAGAGATATACACTACTGCAGTGGGATCATTGTATGGCTTTGTTTACCGGATTAACAACAAACAAAAACACCCTAGTAACATTAGGGTGTTAGTTATTACTTCTACTGCGCTCGCACTTCTAGTTAGTCAGTTAGGCTTTACAAGCCTAATTAAGTACTTATATCCTTTAGTAGGTATCGCAGGCTTATTACTGCTTATTAGTTTAATCATTAATAGATTAAAGGAAAAAGGCTACCTTATTTAGATTTACTCATCAAATTCTAAACCTCTTATTACCCCTTTAATTACACTAATTGAATTATTATATTGTTCAAGTTCTTCTTTGTTAAAATCAACATCGATTAACTCTCTTACTCCCTCCCTACTCATAATAGTAGGGATTGAAATATATACATCGTTTTCTTTATTATGGGTACTAAGTGTCAAGATGGCATTATCATTATTTAGGATACTGTTAGTAATGGTAGCTAAACAAACACCGATACCATAACTAGTATTACCTTTCTTAGAAATGATATCATAAGCACTGTCTCTAACTTCAGTTTTTAATTCTTCCATTTGTTCTCTAGTTAGAAAGTCCTTAATATCTCTAACTCCAATAGTAGCCTTTGACCAAGGGATCATTTCACTATCA
>DUOF01000023.1 GCA_012839015.1 bacterium | reverse complement strand
GCTTTTAACCTCTACAATAAGGTAAGACAGCGCTATTCTTTCCTCTAAGTCTTTATTATCAAGCATTGAGATAGGTAGGTTTAGATAAACATCTGTATTAGTTTTCCAGTCGAAGTATATTTCTCCGGAAGTAAGGTTTCTTGTATTTCTTAGATAATAAGTTACCCCAGGAACTTTATCATTTCCCACTTGATCACTAACTGGTACATAAGTGCCACCTGTCTTAATATAATGACCTTCGATAACTTTTTCACTATTAGTTTCCTCTTTATATTGAATAAATCCAGGTGTTTCACCTGAAGAATACATCTCCCTTTTAACTATGATGGCATAGTATGAATAGTTATAAGCGTTGTTATCAGTGTTGTTATCAGGGTTAGGTATCTTAGCATTATCTCTTTCTTGGAAAATATAGATACCTTCTCCACTGTTAAGTTGGAATTCACCACTTCTAGGACCAAAACTAACACCGTTATAATACATGGTGATTGAACCGCCCTCTTCAGGAGTTAGAGTAATAGTAGGGCTATTGCCTATTATAACCCTAGCCGGAATATTAAACTGATTTCCACAGTAATTGCCAATATTTTGTCCGCAGTAAACATAGTCAGATAAGAATACTCTTTCTTCACTCGTTGAACCATGTTTAACTAAATCATCGCCATAAAGTATATTTCCGGTATAAACAGGATAAACCCACTTAGCAAGTTCTTGGCTGGCAACTGCAGAGTTAGACAAGGTAATAGTGGTGCTTTGTTGTTGTGAATAAACACCATGGTATTGTTCGCTTGCCTGGTCTATAAGGTATAGATTCAATAAATATTCAAGTGCCTTAGAGTAAGTTTGAAAGGCAAAGAACTGCTCATTGTTGAAATTGGTTAGGATAGCACCATCTTCATCAAACAGAGGATAGTACTCTATGTTAGGATCAAACACGGGAGCATTTTTATATAGATTTAGATTATTGCCCGATCTAACGCTTGGAACTGCATACCAGAAGTTAATGCCCTTTGCATTATCCTTAACATTATTGTAGTTTTCTAGAGGTGGAGTATTATCGATTACAAAGTCAAGCACAGTTGAGGTATTACCTGCGATATCAATAGCTTTAACATTGGAGTATGAACCATCACCTGTAAAGACAACTCTTAATTTACCATCATATATTTCAGCATATACCCCGCTGCCATCAGCACGTGTCTCACCTGATTGGATAATTATATCCCCATTAGAGCCATTTTTCACGTAGGCAACTCTAGCACTAATATCATCTACAATAATCTCGAAGTGGTAGTCACCATCTTCAATTATAGCTTCACTCTTCTCAATTTTCGGAGCTTTATTGTCAACGGTGAAGGTAAACGTTGTTTTGTTTTCAATCCATATAAATGACCTAAAATCACTATCGACGATATTTTCTTGATTTTCATCCTTGATGTAGTAGTTTGTTCCCCTTATTTTAGGTGTTGCAAATAAGGTTGAATCCTCAATTAAAGGATAACCAGTCTGATCACGACGATGTCCTGGCATTATTAAAGTACCGTTATCTTTAATTCTTCTTACTGAAACTGGTTCAAGTTTACCAGCCTCATAGTTTTCTATAACTATGTAGTAATTATATTTACTGTAATCCCTAATAAATCCGGCATCGGCAATGTCGCATTCGCTCTCTTCACTATTATCAATACACTTCACTTCGTTATAGGCAACGAAACCACTGCCACTAACCCTTTTGTCAATTCTTCCATTTATGAAGTAAGTAGTCCTATTTACATAGTAACCCTTGTCAGTTATTACAATGGTCTTTTCTCCGTCTTGTAATTGTTCAGGAGAGTTTAGGGTTTCGCTTTCTGATAACTCATACACGATATTTCCATGTTCATCCACGATCCTTCTATTTTCATCTCCAGCCACAGCCTCATCTGAATCCATTATTATTCTCAATTCACTAACATTAAACGATACATAACAGTTACCATCCTCACACCTAGGTAAGGTGTTTGGTATTTTTTCGACCGTTAAAGAAGGAAGGCTAGTGTCATGATATATAACTACCCTTAAGCTGTCTTTTGTAATCTCACTAAAGTTACCTGCTCTATCTTGGATTCTATAAGCAACTATATAAATGCCCCAACTAGTAGCAAAGTAATCATCTCTAGCGCCTTTCCAAGTGTTATCAAGAACACAGACGTCTTCTTCATTACAGAAGTAATAGTCTATGTTTGGATTTTTGATGTTTCCAACACTTGAAGGGTCTACTAACTCGTAACCTTTAATATAGTGATGTTCACTAACATGTGTATTCTCATTGTCTTTTACAAAACTTCCATTTTGAAGAATATAGTAATTTTGTCCTGGTACAATCGCTGTACCAATTAATTCTTCACTTACTTTAAAGTAACTAATTACATAGTGATTTTCACGTATGAACGCAAAGTTAAGGAATGAGTTTAAAATATCATCTATTTCGATGGTTGACAAATGTTCTCCAGTATATCTGTAGTAATATGGGAATCCACTTGTGATATTAAGGTGAGGTAAACTATCAAAGTTATCACTCATATCTATATTATCTTGATTATAGCTATTACCAGAATATGCTTCCCTGATAACTACTTTATCTACTTCTATATCTACCTCAGGTGCTTCCCTATCAAAGGTAACTTCAATGTTTTGAGACCTATTGCCAGCAAAGTCTTCTACCCAAATTATATAGGTAATGTGTGCATCACCATTATAAGTAAGAGTAAATTCTCTTTGTCCTTCGTTAAAACCATAACGCGCATAATTTTCTTTAGTGTAGTGTGCTGGTAAAACAATACTGCCATCGTCTACTATAAATACACCGTATGCATCTTCTCCTATTTTCCCATAAACTTCATTTGAACCAAAAACAATCTCCTCAGGGATAATCTGATAATATTCATATTCAATTCCATCTTCTGGATCATGGTCTTCACCAACTAGTTTATAAGTGTTTGTTTCCTTAATGTAGTAATAATAGGTTTCACCCTCTATTAACTCTTCTACTTTTTGGGTTGTAAGTGTGTAACAAGTATCTAAACAATCCTCACTAAGGATATAGTCACCCTCTGGAGAAAGATTGAAGTAGATTACTTCTTCTTTTAATAAGTAATAGTCTTGTTCTAGTTTGTCTTCTCCAAAACCTGAACCGATAAGTTCAAACACATTAAATTCATTTAGAATATAATGACCTTGCACAATAATGTTACCATTATCTACTATATAGCTTACATCCATTCCATCATCAATTCTAATGTAATAAGTGTTATTACCTTTGCTGTACCCTATATTTTCAGCTGGTGCATATGATTCAACACCCTGACAATCTTCCTGGTTGCCATCAAGGATAAATATACAGTAGTATTTCATAACTATTTCATTAAAGGTAATTGTTACTTTTTCTTCGTTGGTAATTATACGAGAACCACCATTTATTGGTTTTTCCATGTATGGTGCATCTGAATCATTTATCTTAATGATTGTAGTTAATCGTTCACTTCTGTTTCCTGCTGCATCTTCTGCAACTAGGTCAACCTTTACTCCAACCGGGTATTCCCCAGCAAAGACAAATTTATTGTTTGTGCCATGTTCAAATACCTCGATATTCAAAGTCTCGCGACCAGGTTCATCGAAACATTGTACATTGTATAGCAGGGTCGTATTATCTTTACTAGCTGGACCTGGTGTACAGAAGAATGGAGGATTTTGATAATCCTCTGCTCTTAAGGTAACAAAGTCACCTACAACCTCACCATCAATATTGAATGTCGGAGGTACATATCCTTGTGCAAATTCTAACTCTGGTGCGATGTTATCATATTTAAATGTCCAGCTCATAGATGAAGAGTTATAGAACATATCACTTGATTCTAGATTAAGAGTAAGATCACCACTATAGGTATTATCAAATTCTGATAACGAGATGATAAATCTATATACACCTGCATCAATTTCAATTTCTTCTATATCTTCTGTAACGCTTCTTACTTCACTTGTTTCATCTTCACCGTATTCAAAGTAATATTTTAGACTATTTATATCTAAGTTTTCTTCTCTAATTTGTATTTCAACCTCATTGAAGTCTTTAGACCATCTTGAGATATATTCGCTAACGTTTTGGGTTTGTTCATCCACCCTTACTAAACTTATTTCAGGAGCAGCGGCATCAATTATACCGATATACTCAGTAGTGTTTCCTGCCATATCTCTAAAGATTATTGTGTGTGTTCCCGTATTTGCAACATTTGCCTCTATACGGATTGTCCTTCCATCATCACCAAACTCAATAGCACTAGCAGTATCAAAACGAGTACCTACGTTTTCTAAACTAAAATCTAATCTGATGTCTTGGTTTTCTATTCTTCTTCTAATATAACGTTGTGGTGATTCTATTGACTGATCTATTTTATCTTCTATAAACTCTCCTGCATGTTCATAGAAGTAAGATATACTAAGATCTTTTAGTTCTCCGTATTGTCCTTCATCTACTGGATCATATCTTAGGACGAACTTTTGACCACTATTTCCTAAAAGGTCAGGAATATACAAGCCACCCGCTTTAATATATCTTGTTTCATCCTCTTCTACATCATCTAACTCAGCTACATCATATGCGTTCAAGATATAATGGTTTTCATTTATATAATAAAACTCATCAAGAGAATAACCACTACCTTCAGTAGCTTCTTCATCTTTTACATAGTATCTATTAATTTCACTTGGTGTAAGTACACCTTGTGCTTCTTCATAGTTTTCTTCAATATCTTCCACTATTTCTACTATTACCGGTGGAGTCTTATCTATTATTAAAGCTTTATTAATAAGTGTTCTAGAGTTGTTGGTAGTCTTAATATTAAAATTAAATATACCTTCACCGTTAAACTTTAGGTAGAAGTAGTAATCTTTTAGGTTTCCTGTTTCATCATTATTTCTTTCATAACCTATATGAACTATCTCAAAACCAAACATTTTCAGCATGGTTTGAATAGTTAGTTCAACGCCATAAACAAACTGATTAGTATCTTCATCAAAACGATCTACAGCTCTTAGATAATATGGATGGAAACTTACCTCTTCAACTCCGTTTTCTTCATGCTTAACAATAGCGTAAGTCCTCTTAAGGGTTTCATCATCCCAAACAGTTTGTTTATCATTGAAATCAGCATAGAAATCATCAAAGTTTTCAAAAATTAAGAACTTGAACACCATATCTTCATTACAGATAGACCCTATCTCCTCTGGGTCTTCAATATCTTGATTGTATTCTCTTCCTACTATCTTAAACTGACAAACGTTGCTATTTCCAATAAAACCATATTCATCTTGATTGTATTGATTAATCCTTATATAGGTATATCTATCAAAGTTAAATCTAATATAACTATCTTCATTATTTATATAATAGTCTATGTTATCAACTTCTGGTGGAAGTTCAATATCATAACCGCTAGCATCAAATCTAGGCAAGCTAGAATATTCAATAAGACCATCTATTCCCGTATTAATTTCAGAGACAAGGTAAAGATCGACATTCACGGCATAATTAACTCTTATTACTGTGTCTACAACAAAATAGTTTCCTACCGCGTTATCATAAACCTTAAAAGCATACTCTACATTGCCATCTTTTAATTCCCCAACACTATTTAAATCTACTGGTACATATTCTTTAATGAAATGTTCAAAAGAGATAGGATCAGCGCTGTTATCTTTAATGAATTCCCCTTCTTCATTTAATAGATAGTATTCAATGACACTCTTTTTATTTTGACCTATTTCTGATTCTTGTACAGGTATATAGTTAGAGAATACATAATGATCCCTGACTACATACTTAGCACCATATAAGGCATAATAATCATCGCCGACACTCTTATCAATTTTAATATAGTAGTCAGTGTTTGCTACAAAATATGTATGATCATTTTCTTTGAAGTTATAAGATATTGCTTTTACATCTCTTTCATTATCATCACTAAAGTCCCCTTCTTCATAGAAGTCTAACTCTAGATCTCTTAAACCAAGACCTGCATCCCTATATGGACTATTACCAAAGATATCGGTAATCCTGAATTCATAATATCCCATCTGAGGTATATATGTAAGAATATTGTCTTCTTCTTCATCCCCGATCTGGATTGGAATGCCTTCATCAAATTCGTCTAAACTCATACTAAGTTGGACACTGACACTTTCTTCATCCATATCTGTAATCAGTCTATTAATGAATGCTTCTAGTTGCGTATCCCTTATTCTTTGGGATCCAAAAGGAGTGAAATAAACACTTATTCCATTCTCTATTATTGAGTTTCTTACTTCTTCTTCATTACCTACTGTTATATCAACTTCAAAACTCTTCAATGTTTTATTATTGATTTGGATTGTTGGTGCTATACCACCAATAATAAAGTTATATGTGTGTGTGTTTCCAGCACGATCGGACACAGTTATGGTGTAATGTTTGTCTTCACCTTGGTATTCAAAAGTTTCATTTATTTGCTCTTTATATACATTATTGCCATAAGTTATAACCATATATTCGTCGTGGTTGTCACTTACATTAGTTGAATTAATTGTAATCTTATTTTTGATATATTCAATATCATTAATAACAAGGAACTCTTTTTTAACTTTGTTAGCAAAGCTATAACCAAGCACTGGAGCACTGTAATCTAAATAGAAACTCTTAGGTTCCCCACAGTTTTTGGTATAAGCATAGCAGTATTGAACAGTGTAAAGACCCTCAGACTTCTCGTCTCCATTTTTTCCAAAAGAGAAGGTGTTTTTATCAAAACTAGTCTCTAACCCCATGTATTCTTCGCGTGTTTCCCTATGGAAAACTTTAGCGCCGTAGAAGTTCATTTCTTTTACTTCTTTTGCTGATAGATTTTTCCAAACTTTTAATGTTAGGTTTCTACTGCCTGAAATCATTGGGAAATTCAGACTTTGATAGTAAGCAAAAGTGTTCACTTCATCCTTGTAGAAGTGGTTGTTAGCTTCTTGTAGCACGCTATTACTATATTGAGAAGGAGATGTTCTTTCTGTATATCTTATAAATGGTTCACTCTTTTTACCACTTATAAATTCTTTAGCCGCTTTTTCAACCTCTGCTAAACTAGAGAAGGCATAACCTCCATAATTTGTACAAGAAGTATCAGCAGCACAGGTTTTAGGAACACTTGGGCTCACTGAACCTAGATCAATATAGTAAACATATACATTTTGAACAATGTGTCTGCTACCATCACGGATTTTAGTTAATTCCCCTGGATAGTAGTTAACTGTCGCAGTAAAACCATTGATGGTAAAGTTATTTCCCTCGCCTAGGGTAATTTGGTTAACAGGCACCTTCCTAACTCTTAGCATTTCCTGGAACAGTGCAAACTGGTGTGCACTCTCTTTAGTATTAAAGTTAGCAGTTAATTGTTGTTTAGCTCTTTCTGCTGTAGTTACTCTTCTGTAATACTCATTATAAGTATCATAAGGTTTAGTTGCTGGAATCCAATATCTATCTGAAGCATCCCTATAGTAATATGTTTCTGTTTCTTTCATATTTACAAGATTTATTCTCTCATAAATCTCTTCCCTAGAGTAAACATTATAGTGATTGTTATTATTTAGGTACACTAAAGGAGGGTTATTTTCAACTGTTGAAGCATGGTTGTTCCTTTTTACTTCAGAGTCTGAAGCACTGTAACTAACACCCATCTTGCAATCAGTACTACTTTTTATATAATCACCAAAATCATCCTTATTAAAACATACTGTACCTGGGCTTATTTCCTCTTCGATAATGCTATATTTTACTTTTCTAATATTCTTCTCATTTTCAGGTTCAATACTTATAAATTCACCCTTGTCATCCTTGTAATAAAGACTCCCAATAGGATGTAAATTTCTTTCAAACTCATAACTGAACAATGGTTTATAATTGTATAAGTCGTGAACACCAGTTCCTGGATCTACTTTAGTTGTACCTGGATCTGTTGGTTGATTAACCACCCTATTATAGGTGTAGTACATAGGTATTGCATAGCTGTCTTTGAAACTTGACACCGTTGAAGAACTTACTTGGGGCGCAGCAGCAAGATTTACAACATTGATAGTTATTGGAATGTATACCCCCGTCTTACTATTATTAAAATATGCAAAAGTATATACATTGGTATAACTACCTGTTTCTAAAATCCTAATACTATTTTCACCAGAGTAATCGTGGTGGAAAACCCCATCATATCTAAGACTTAGGTTATCACCGATTATTTGTCTTATTATATCTTCATCGGTTAGTTGTCCGTTCCCAGGATCGTCATAACCGTAGTTAACTTCTATTACTGTAACAGGCTTTTTAAAGCTACCATTTTGATAATTTAAAAATAAGAAACCACCAGAGGTTGTTCCTAAACCTTCTATATAGTCCGCAGCAGTAAAACTACCAAGAACGAAATAATCGCTTCTTTCTTCTCCGTTATTGTTAGATAAGTATAGATTATGCAGTTCACTGCCTGTTCCGGCATTTTTAGTTTTAACGGTCCTGGCGGCGTAATTAGTTCCAGATCCAGGAAGTGTAATTGACCCGGTGGTAATTTCTTTTTTAATTTCAATAATAAATCCTTTATTACCCAGTTTACCAACCGCTACATAGTCAAAACCATCAGCTCTTGTATCATTAGTTAAGGATATGGAGTTTAGTTTTTCACCATCAGCCCCGCTTCCATAAGTAATTATTCTTTGACCTGCTCCGCCTGGATTGACATAATTAACAATCAAGATTAAACCATCACTAGTTCCACCACTATGGATAACTGAGTTTCCATCGCTATACG
>DUOF01000022.1 GCA_012839015.1 bacterium | reverse complement strand
CCTAACAGATGCTGTGAATGTGGTGTTTGTTCATTTGTTTGCCCTAGTAAAATTGAACTAACTGAAGCTGTTAAAAAGGCTAAGTTATATTTGAGTGTTACTAAAAATAAACAAGGGGGTAATAAATAATGAAGTTTAATTTAAGTAAGGGCCCTTATCTGAGGAGTAGACAATCTACTACTAAAAAGATGTTGGCTTTATCCGCCTCCTTATTGATAGTTTGGATTGCTTCAATCGTATCCCATTCACTTGTCTATGAATTTTACTATGGAATGATGGCTTTCCTTATTGGTCTTACTTCTTTAGTTACTACCTTCCTAGTAGATATACTAATGGCTTTTAGTAAGGGTAAAAGAGGTAAAGAAATATTTAAGTTTACTTTAAAGAGTTATAGTTATGTAACTGCTTTAATATTTGCATTATGCTTGCCAGTTGGAACTCCTTTATATGTAGTTGCTATCGGTGCGATTGTAGGAACACTAATTGGAAAACACTTATTTGGTGGCTTTGGGTTTAATATCTTTAATCCAGCTGCAATTGGAAGGGTATTTGTTGGCTTATCCTTTGCTACTAAACTAACCGTGCCTAATGTGTCCATGTATGATTTAAGTGCTGGTGCTACCGTTACTGGTGCTGCTAACTGGACCAATATTAAGTTACCTGGTTCCTATATGTTTAAGGACTTATTTCTTGGAGGTTATCCTTCTGCTTTAGGAGAGAGTTTCACTATTCTTCTATTAATTATTGGTTTATTCCTAATTATAACTGGTATTGCTAACTGGAGACTTATGGTTACTTATTTGCTTACTATAAGTTTAACTGCCTTAGGACTTAGTTTTGCTTTTAATACCGGAAACGAGATCTTTTATGTATTAAAACATGTCTTAACAGGGGGTATCTTATTTGGGACGGTGTTTATGATAACTGACCCAGTTACAGCACCAAAAGATCCCTATGGTAAGATACTCTATGCTATTGGGGCTGGCTTTTTAACTATGCTTATTAGAGTTAACTCAAGTTATCCTGAAGGCATGGCCTTCTCACTACTTATTATGAATATCTTAGTACCTACTATAGATAGTTTAGTAAGGGGTGTTACCAGTCGTAAGACTTGGTTAAAGTATTCGCTAATTACAAGTTTCTTAGTCATTAGTTGTTTGTTAAATGTTGTCATTGCTAAAAACATTACTTTTAATGAGGGAACTGCTTATGTAAATAGTGAAGCAAATATAGTATTAAGAGGTGATACATATGAATAAAAGAGTAATTACCTATCCCTTAATACTAGGAAGTGTTGTTTTGCTATCAACATTCCTGTTAGCCTTTGTTTATAACATTACTAAACCAATTATAGAAGAAAACGCTATTATAAGAGAAAACCAAGTTGTCTTGGATCTTTTTCCAGGCGCGGAGATTAAGGTCGTTGAAGGCGAATTAACTAAAGATGAAAAGGATGCTGGCTTAACTTCAGTTGTTAAGGCGGATGATAATTATGTTTATACCTTTAATACTAAAGGTTTTAAAGAGGGCTTTGTCTTTCTTATTGCAATTGATGGGGAAGGTAACTTTAATGCCTTTCATATAGTTTCATCTATGGATACTCCAGGTCACGTAGATAATGTTAGGAGTAAAAACTACAGCGATATATTTATTGATAAAAGTTATGACACCGAATTTGGTGATAATCTAATTATCACTGGTTCTACTTATACGTCAGGTGCTGTTGCTGATGCTGTTAAGATAGCCGGGCAACATTATGGGAGGATAAAATAATGAATAAGAGAGAAATTGTTAAAAATGGTTTATTTAAAACTAATCCTTTATTTATACTTTTACTTGGTATGTGTCCGGCTTTAGCTATTACTAATAAAGTAGATAATGCTATTGGTATGGGTATCGCGGTTATCTTTGTTCTAGTTCTATCTAATGTGGTTATCTCACTTATTAGAAAGATAGTACCAAGTGAGATAAGAATACCGGTATTTATTGTAATCATTGCTACATTTGTTACTTGCATTAGTTTACTAATGCAGGCTTATGCTTATAATATTTTTGTTTCTTTAGGTATCTTCTTACCACTTATAACTGTTAACTGTATTATTTATGGACGTGCTGAAGCATTCGCTAGTAAGAATAATGTCTTAGATAGTGCGATTGACGCCCTTGCAAGTGGTGGTGGTTTTGCTATGGCTATCATTATGGTGAGCGTAGTTAGGGAATTACTAGGTACTGGTCATATAATTATTACTAACTTATTTAATAGTGATATGGTATTGTTTTCGACTATAAATATGTGGAACTGGCTAGGTAATCTTATTAATCCTAGTAATCATACCTTTATTAGTGATTTCTTTAGTAAACATTCAATTAGCATTTTAGTTGAACCAGTTGGTGCTTTCTTAGTCCTTGGTTTCTTAATTGCCATTGTTAATGTAATAGTTAATAAAACTAAACTTAGAAAAGAAAGTGCAGGTGTAAGTAAATGAGTTATCTTAGTCTAGCCTTTGGTGCTATCTTAGTTAATAACGTAGTCCTTAGTCAGTTCTTAGGTATTTGTCCATTCTTAGGTGTTTCTAAAAAAAAGTCACAAGCAGCTGGTATGGGTATTGCGGTTATCGCGGTCGTGTTCTTATCTTCATTACTTACTTTTAGTGTTCAAAAGTTTGTCCTTGTACCTTTAAATATAGAGTACCTACAAATCGCTACATTTATCTTAATTATCGCATCTTTAGTTCAGTTTAGTGAATTAATCATTAAGAAGTTCTTTCCTTCTTTATACAAAGACTTTGGTATTT
>DUOF01000001.1 GCA_012839015.1 bacterium | reverse complement strand
TAGTAGGATTTACTATAGTACCCACTAAAGCATCGCTAACAGGCTTTAATACGCTGCTAACAGTAAGTTCAGGTAACGCAGCAGCAGCTTCTACAAAAGCGCTATTCATAACATTCATTTTTTCTTTTTCATCTTTGAATTCATCAAAGATATAATTTCTAGCTAAGAAACCACTTCTTAACATAAAGAAGGCATTAACTAACCCGTCTAATAGGGAACCAACGATTGGCTTAGTAATACCCTTTAGGCTATTACCTAAAAGGGCATTGTAGTCAATCTTCTGTGATCCATCAGCGATTAAGGAAGAAAGAGAGACATTGACATAGAATTTAAATAAACGTAAGAATGAAGGCCTAAAGCCACATCTAACTACGATTCTTTTTAACATCCTAAAGTTGTTAATAACGACTACTAATACATCTATAAATCCGTTTTGGGACAAGGAAGTAAGATAGAGCGTATCTCTAGCAGAGTTAACGACTATCTTTCTTATATCCTTCTTTAAGTCTTTTGTAGTTATATTATCTAACAACTTTTTAATAGATAGGTACTTTTCCTTTAAAGTCCCATCTTTTCTTTTTAGTTCATTTTTAACTAATTCAATATTCTCATCACTTATTAGCTTTTTATTAACTAATCTGTTTGCATATTTTCTTAGTTGCTTATAATTTTTAGCGATTACTCTTCTTTTTTGTTCTCCAGTTAGTTTATAGCTAATGATATCTAGAGAGAAACTTGGAGAAAACATCACTATCAAGAAAGGTCTAACTAATAATAAATAAGCGATAACGCTAACGGCTACATAATAAAAGTATTCTAAGTAAACACTTATACTAGTTAATTCCCCACCCACTTCATAGGCCTTAGCAAGAATCCAAAGCAAAAAAGCACTAAAACCAACAATAATAAGGAACAAAGAAACTATATTTCTTTTTTTCATATTAACACCTCAAGACAAGTATAACTTAAATTAACTCACTTTTTAATTCATTTCGCAGATTTGACAAAATGTTTTCAAAGTACTCAGGTAAGTCCGATTCAAAAATAATTCTTTTCTTAGTCTCTGGATGAATGATTGATAATTCTTTAGCATGCAAGTATTGTCCCTCACCCTCAAGAGTATTCTTAGGTCCGTAGACTAAATCCCCAGCGATGGGATTACCGATATAATTTAAGTGAACCCTTATTTGATGAGTTCTACCAGTTTCTAGTTTACATTCTATAAGAGTAAACTCTTTGAATCTTTCAATGACTCTAAAATGGGTAAGCGCTTGCTTACCTTGTTTATTTGGAGCCATTTTAAGACGATTCTTTGGATCTCTTCCAATCGGGACATCAATAAGACCTGAGTTTTCACTAATAACTCCGTGTACCAATGCATAGTATACTCTCCCTGCAGTCCTATCTTTTAATTGGGCTGCTAGAAATTCATGTGATTGATTATGTTTAGCAATAAGTAATAAACCACTCGTATCTTTATCTAAACGATGAACAATACCAGGTCTATCTGGCCCGTTAATGTTCGATAATTTCTCTTCCCTATATAAAAGGGCATTAACTAGAGTCCCACTATAATTACCAGGGGCAGGATGAACGACCATACCCTGTTGCTTATTGACTACTAATAAGTGATCGTCTTCATAAATAATATCTAAGGGTATATCTTCAGGATTTATCTCATTATCTACTTCTAAAATATTACTTATTTCAATCTTATCTCCGTCTAGGACCTTATAGGAGGGTTTAATGATTTCACCGTTTACGGTGACCTTATTCTCATCAATTAGGGATTTAATCTTGGTCCTTGAAAGGCTTGGAAGTTCTTCCGATAAATATTTATCAATCCTAACTCCACCGTCTTCCTCACCAACTATAAAATTAATCATCTTTTTCATTTCTCTCTTCCAAATAAAGGGCAATTGATAGGGTAATTACCCCAATAAAAATAAATGTATCTGCTAGATTAAAGATAGGAAAATTATAACCGAAAATATTGAAATCTAGGAAGTCTATAACCCTTCCCGTCTCTATTCGATCTATTAGGTTACCTATTATTCCACCTACAAAGATAGAACCACTAATGGTCGCAAACTTAGTCCTAGATTTATATAGAATTTGATAAATAGTAAGTAAAGATACTACTACTGTAATAATAATTAAGAATAATGTTCTACCACTAAAAAGACTCCAAGCAGCACCATCATTAAAAACTAAAGTAAGACTGAAAAAGTCTTTGATGACTATGTTTCTAACATATTCATCTAAATAGGTAACTGCAGCCGCCTTGCTAAACTGATCGATTAGCACCACTAAAAGTGCTAATCCGATAAAAAGAAAATATTTACTCTTCTTCATCTAGTTTCTCCTTATAATACTCAATAGCATCATTGCATCTTTGACAAACATTATCAACCATCTCAGAGGAAGTAAATTTATTCCAACAACGCTCACACTTTTCACCTGTATGGTAGCTAACTCTAACTTTAGCAGTACTTAATTTATTAAGTCCGTCTAAATTCACTTGCTTAACTTCACTAACTATGAAGAATCTATTTTGTTCGATATCACTCAAGCGATCAAAGACCTCTTTAGTCTTATCATCTTTTATTTCTAATTCAATACTAGCCTCTTGACTAGATCTAACAATCTCGCTATTTCTAGCCTCTTCAATGGCCTTTAAGACATCATCTCTTAAATTAATAAGTAGTTTAAAATCACTAATAAGCTCAGTATCTACGCTGTCTCTAACTGGCATATCTAAAAGAGCAGTAGAGATAACACTATTATCGAAGTGAGCATATAACTCATCCATAGTATGAGGAATAAAAGGAGTCAGTAGCCTAATTAGAGTATCTAGAAGCTTATAGATAACGCTTTGTACTTGTCTTCTTCTTAGACTCTCCTTAGTTTCACAATATAAGATATCTTTAGCAATATCTAAGTAAAGAGAACTAAGTTCAATTGTTATAAAGTTAAGGATAGTATGGAAGGCTCCCATAAAGTTATAGTTATCAAAGTGGTCTAAGTAAGTATTGCTAACCTCTTTTAGTCTTTCTAAGACATATAAGTCTATTAGTTCAAACTCACTAACTGTGTCGCTACTTGGATCAAACCTGTCTTCTTCACTACCATTACTTAAGTTACCAACTAAGAACTTTAATGTATTTCTAATTTTACGGTAATTCTCGCTAACTTGTTTTAAAATATCATCACTTATCTTAGTATCTGCTTGATAATCAATACTAGCCACCCATAAACGCAAAATATCAGCACCGTGTGTCTCTAATATTTGCAATGGATCGACTACGTTACCTACTGACTTAGACATTTTAGCACCCTTACCATCAACAACAAATCCGTGTGATACTAATTGTTTGTAAGGGGACTTACCATGTTTTAAAACTCCTA
>DUOF01000021.1 GCA_012839015.1 bacterium | reverse complement strand
GGTTAAACCATTAACTAGGGACTTTCTAATAGTAAATGATAAGATAACTCCTAGTTTAACTCCTAAACAACAAGAACTTTATGACTTTGTTAAGAATGAGAAAGAAGTACTTAGATCTAGTTTAGATGATTTTTCTAATTATATGATTAAAAAACTTATTGATGAAGAAGTATTAAGCGTTATAAAAAAAGAAGTATATCGAGAAGTATTGATTAATGAAGATAATCGCTACAATGAAGAACACGAGTTAACTATAGATCAAGAAAGAGTTCTAAAAGAAATACTATCTCACGACAATGAAACCTTCTTGCTAGAAGGTGTCACTGGAAGTGGTAAGAGTGAGGTTTATTTACGGTTAGTTAGACACTACCTAAACTTAAATAAGGGGGTAATTTTGCTCGTACCAGAGATTATTCTAACGTCTCAATTAGCTTCTCGCTTCAAACATTTCTTTAAAGATAAATTAGCCCTGCTTCACAGTGCCCTAAACGAGGGGGAGAAATACGATGAATACCGACGGATTAGAAAAGGTGAGGCCAAAATTGTTATTGGTACTAGAAGTGCAATCTTCGCACCGGTTCAAAATCTAGGATTAATTATTATTGATGAAGAACACTCCACTAGTTATAAACAAGAAAAGACGCCTTGTTATCACACTCTAGATATTGCCCTCTTTAGGAAAGAATATCTAGGTCTTAACTTGGTTTTAGGAAGTGCTACCCCTTCTCTTGAGTCAAAAGTAAGGGCAATGAGTGGTCAATTTAGACAACTTAATTTACCAAGTAGAATCAATGAACTAGAATTGCCTGATTCTTATATTATTGATGTTAGTAATGAAAAAGAGATCATTTCTCCTTTCTTAAGGGAGGAAATAGAGAAAAGACTTGAAAGAAAAGAACAAGTAATCCTTCTTCTTAACAGAAGAGGCTATGCCCCTTATGTTAGATGTAAGATGTGTTTACATGTTTATAAGTGTCCAGAGTGCAATGTCTCACTAAACTATCACTCTGCTAGTGATTCGCTTAAGTGTCATTACTGCGCTAGAGAATATCGACTAAGTAAGAACTGTCCGATTTGTAAGAGTGAATACATTGAAAAGAGTGGTTATGGCACTCAAAAGATTGAAGAGGTAATCAAAGAACAGTTTAAAGGTGCACGCATCCTTAGAATGGATGCAGACTCTACTAGTAAGAAGAACTCTCACTTAGCAATAGTAGAAAAAGTATTTAACAATGAAGTCGATATTTTAGTAGGAACCCAGATGGTAGCTAAGGGATTAAACTTCCCCAATGTCACCCTGGTCGGCGTCTTAAATGCCGATGCTTCTCTTAATGCTACTGATTTTAGGGCCAATGAGAGAACTTTTCAATTACTAGTTCAAGTACTTGGAAGAGCCGGAAGAGCAGATAAAAAGGGTATCGCGGTAATTCAAACTTATAAAAAAGATAACCAAACCCTAAACCAAGCAGCCAAACATGATTATGACTCCTTTGTAAAAGAAGAGATTAAGTTTAGAAGAAACTTAAACTATCCTCCTTTTAGAATAATTACCTATATTGAACTAAGAAACAAAGACTTTACTTACCTTAATACGGTTAGTAAGGCCGCTAAGGATTATTTAAGTAAGTTTATTAATGATGAATTTAGTGTGCTTGGACCAAGTCTTCCCTACCTTAGCAAAATCGGGAATGAGTACCGTCTAAGAATCATGCTAAAGTATAAAAATAAACATAAAACTATTGAGATAATCAATGATTTAAGAGTATACTTGTCTAAGTATAATAACGTTAAAATTATTATCAACGTCGATCCATACAGTGATATTTAAGGTGGGGAATAAAATGATTAATATAAAAGTGAATGGTAACAGAAGTGATATAACAGGATACCTGTCATATTACTCTACTGAGGTTATCAGTGATTTGTTAGAAATAGATGAGAGTGAAATTATATTTGAGAGTAATGTTAATGATTACTTCAAACATGGTGACCTAAGTGAAGAGGTTTATGTAGAGGTAAAGGTTACTATGCCTCATACCTACAAAAACCAAATGAATAATTTAACCAATGTAATCGTTAAGTTTGTGAGTTACTTTACTAATAGTTGCCGGGTCTACTATGAACTAGTTAATCCAAAACATATTTATATTTACAGGGCTAGTGAAGTTGAAGAAGAAACTAGCAAGACACACAAGGTTGAAATTGATCATGATCATGAATGTAACTGCGGACATCATCACCATGACGGTGAAGAGGAAGAACATACTTGTGTTTGTGATGAACACGGATGTTCATGCACTGATGAATAAAACAAGGGTTTACCTTGTTTTTATTTGAAAAGATATCGGGGGATAAAAAATGGAAAACAAAGCCACTTTAAGAGTAGAGCTACTAAGTTCTACCAAAGACTTAGACATTATCGCTTATGCTGGCAAACTTTGTTATTCAAAGACGACTATTAGTGACCTAAAGAAGAAGTTAGTTCAAAGTGAGATTGATCTCTTTGTTGAGAAACTAACTGACTTAGGACACCTAAGTCCTTTAGAACACGTTAGTTTTACTTTTGGTATTGAAGGTATCAGCAGAGCTGCTACCCATCAATTAGTAAGACATAGGATTGCCAGTTATTCACAACAATCACAAAGATATGTTAAACAAGATCAGTTTAACTATGTTATTCCAAGTGATGTTTTAAAAAATGAGAAAGCTCTAGAAGTGTTTCTTACTCAGATGAAACAAATTCAAAGGTCATATAAAGAGATTACTACTAACCTAATGGATGGTTATATTTATGATTACTTAACTAAAACTCTAGACACTAAGGACATCATTAATGAAAGTAAATACTTACATAAGACTCTAAAAGAAATGAATAAAAGAAAATACAATGAACTAGAAAAAGTTGCTATAGAAAATGCTAGGTACGTATTCCCTAATGCTTGTGAGACCAAAATCATTGTAACAATGAATGCAAGAGCCTTGTTAAATTTCTTTAATGAGAGATGTTGTGTAAGGGCTCAAAAGGAAATCAGGGAAGTAGCCTACAAGATGTTGATGTTAGTCAAAAAAGAGGCTCCTGCCATCTTTAAAAAAGCTGGTCCTAAATGCTTTGGTTTAGGTTATTGTCCTGAAAATGATATGAAGGATAGTGAGTGCCATAAAATCACTCACAAACAACTACTAGATTTAATCAAGACTAACGTTTAAATCTTTATATGTTCTACTAAAAATGTTAAGATATACAAGGTGGTAAAATGAAAAATATTTATAATTATACATTAAAGGATCTAGGAGACTTAATGATTGGTTTAGGACAAAAACAATTCCGTGCCAATCAGCTATATTCCTGGATCTATCAAAAAAGAGTCAAAGAATTCGATGAAATGAGCGATGTTTCGCTAAGTTTTAGGCAAACTCTTAAACAAGAGTTTACTCTTAAGCTACCAAAAATTATTAAAAAACAAGTTTCTTATGATGGAACAATAAAGTTATTATTGGAACTAGAAGATAAATCAGTTATCGAAGTAGTCTTAATGAGATATGATTATGGCAATGTAGTTTGTGTTTCATCTCAGGTGGGATGTAATATGGGCTGTAAGTTTTGTGCTAGTGGTCTAATTAAGAAACAAAGAGATCTTACCGCTGGTGAGATGGTCTCACAAGTTATGATGATTCAGTCACTACTAGATGAAGAGGAAGAGTCAAAAAGAGTAAGTCATGTAGTAATCATGGGCAGTGGTGAACCATTTGATAACTATAATAATGTTATGAACTTTATTAGAATCATCAATGAACAAAAAGGTTTAGCAATCGGTGCTCGACATATAACCGTTTCGACATGTGGTTTACCAAACAAAATAGTAGAATTTTCTAAAGAAGGTCTACAAGTAAACTTAGCTATTTCTTTGCATGCTTCTAATGATGAAACTAGAAATAAAATCATGCCCATCAATAAAGCTTATCCGCTGACTAAGTTATTTAAGGCAATTAATGAATATGAGAAAAATGCTAACCGTAGAGTTACGATTGAATATATATTGTTAAAGGACTTAAATGATAGTATAGATAACGCTAGAGAATTAGTAAAATTATTGAAAGGTACTTTTGCTTATGTTAATTTAATACCATATAATGAAGTTAAGGAAAATCCTTTTAAGAGGTCAAATAAAGAAAGAGTTAGAGCATTCTATGAAGAATTAAAAAGAAATGGTGTTAATGTCACCATTAGAAAAGAATTTGGTGAAGACATAGATGCAGCTTGTGGCCAACTAAGAGCAAAAAAAGAGGGTGTTATTGATGAATAGTTTTTTCAAAAGCGATATTGGTAGAAACCGTAGTACCAACCAAGATGAAGTAGTAGTAGTTAAAAAGGATGAACTTATTTTAGCTATTCTTTGTGATGGTATGGGTGGTCCTAAAGGTGGGCAATTTGCTGCCAGGACCTGTATTGGTGTCTTTAAAGAAGAATTTAGCAAGTTTAACTTAGAAAATGAAACTAAAACCAAAGACTGGCTCTACAAGACTACTATAAAAGCTAATGATAAAATCTTAAAAAAGGCCAAGAGTGACACAAGTTCTAGTGGTATGGGTACTACTCTAGTAGCACTTTTAATAACTCCTAAATTTGATGTTTTTGCTTCTGTAGGTGATAGCAGACTCTATCGCTATGATGAAGATAAGTTCACTCAGTTAAGTGAAGATCAAACCTTTGTAGCTGCTCTTTTAAGAGCAGGATACATCAGTAATGAACAAGCTAAGGATCATCCACGCAAAAGTATGCTTTTAAGTGCAGTTGGTAGTGGAGAGAGTATTGATCTAGATGTTCAAATTAATACAATTGAAGAAAAAGGTAATTACTTTCTTTGTTCAGATGGTGTTTATAATATGCTTAGTGATGTTGAAATATTTGCAGTATTAAGTAGCAAACTAAAAATCTCTGATAAAGGCAATAAAATAGTTGACCTGTCTAATGAAAAAGGTGGTATTGATAACATTGGTGTTATCATACTGGAGAGATAAGCAATGATAGGTAAGATTTTAAAAGATAGGTATAGTATCCACTCCTTTATAGCAGAAGGAGGGATGGCTAAGGTATACTACGGAGAAGACATCATCACTAAAAGAGAAATTGCTGTTAAGATAATCAAGGAGGAAACCTCCCTTGATCCTTTAAATATCGCTCGCTTCCAAAGGGAAGCTAAAGCTAGTGCAGCCCTTACTCATCCAAATATTGTTGAAATATATGATGTAGATGTGTATGAAGATAGACCATATATGGTCATGGAATATGTTAAGAGTAAGTCATTAAAGGAGCTCTTAACTATTCGTGGTCCTTTTTCAGTTGTAGAAGCCTTAGACATTGTTTATCAATTAAGTGATGCTTTAATGCATGCTCATCAAAAGGGCGTTATTCACCGTGATGTGAAACCTCAAAATGTGATGATGCAATTTGATGGCTGTGCCAAACTAGGAGACTTTGGTATCGCTCTTATTAATGATGCGCCTCAAATCACTCAAAAAGATATGGTTATGGGCAGTGTCCATTATATGGCACCTGAAGTAGCTAAAGGTGAAGGTGCTAGTCAAACCTCTGATATCTATTCTTTAGGAATTACTTTTTTTGAACTACTAACGGGTAAACTACCCTTTAGTGACGCTAATGCGATTAATGTGGCTATGAAACACATTAATGAACCACTTCCTAGCATTAGAGACATTAATGATCAAATACCAGTTAAAGTGGAAAAAGTAATTAATAAAGCATGTCAGAAGTCTCTTAAAAAAAGATATTTAAGTGCTAAAGAGTTCAAAAAGGATATTGAAAACTTAATGAGAATACCTTTTAAGAAACCAAGTGGTTCTTTCTTTACAAAACTCTTTAAAAAGAGGAAAAAAGATGAATAAAGGAACGATTGTTAGAGTCGTTGGAGGCTTATTCTACGTTTTAAGTGATTCAATCAAATATAAGTGTACTGCAAGCGGTAGACTAAGGGACTTTAAAATTATTCCAATCGCCGGTGACCATGTTTACTTTGAAAAAACTAATGATAAAGAAGGATATATTAAGGAAGTACTAGAAAGAAAAAATAGACTTATTAGACCTCCGGTTGCTAATGTTGATCAAGTTATTGTAGTGGTCTCTTTAAAGCAGCCTGAGTTTTCTAGTATGTTACTTGACAAATACTTAGTTCAGATTCTTGATAATGAGATTGAACCAATTATTTATTTATCCAAAAAGGACTTAGTAGACGACTTAAGTCAATATGAAAAAATAATGAAATATTATCAAGATGCTGGATTCAAAGTTTACTTTGTTAACAGTCTTGATATTAGAAATAAAGAAATATTTGAAGAAATCCTAACAAGTAAGATAAGTGTCCTTACGGGTCAAAGTGGTGGGGGTAAATCTACCTTTATTAATGGCCTTGGTATTGGCTTTGATATTAAAACAGGAGAGTATTCTAAAGCTCTAGGTAGAGGTAGACATACTACTAGGGAAGTAGAGTTTCTAGATGTATACGGGGGTCTACTAGCAGACACCCCAGGATTCTCCTCACTAGACTTAGATGTTGACGAGATTAGACTCTCACAAATATATCCGTGCTTTAAAGAGTATGCCCTAGATTGTAAGTTTAGGGGTTGTCTTCATAAGGAAAACTCCTCAGGCTGCAAGGTTAGGGAGGCAGTTAACCAAGACCTTATTGCTGAAGAGACCTATGGAAACTACTTAAAGATTTTAGAGGAAATTGAGAATAGACCTAAAAGATGGTAGTAACATACCATTTTTTAAATGGTTAGACTACTTTAAGAAATTATCAGTTGGTAAATTGACAAACTAAATATACATATATGTGGAGTTAACTAACTGATTTTAGTTGTTTTTCAAGACCATCTAAAGAATTATGTTGAGTATAGAGATATTGAAGAGGATGAAATAGAAGATGCTTTGTATTTTAGTTTTATCAACGGGGTTATTAGCGTACCTACTGACGTGCATAACAAAGTAATTAACGGAGAAGAAAATCTTGTTTCATTTAAGACAATTACTAAAGATCAAAGTGGATACGTTACTACCACTAGTGCGATTAATAATTATTTAAGCACTTATAAAATGATTTATGATGAATCCTTTAATAAAGGTGTTATCTTAAGTGAGAGTGAATTAGTTAGTAGAACTAATGAAATTTATGAGGGTCTTGATACAGAAGTAGTAGTTAAAGAAGTAGTCTCTGATGATACGACTAGAAGTGTGGACTTTTTAAACTTTGCTAGTTATATATTCGTTATTTTTATAGTTGGAATTGTTGCTACTGTTCTAATTAGCATGAGAAGAGAGGCGGTTTTTAAAAGAGTCAAGGTTTCTCCCTACCCTAGCCCTAAATATTACAAGGAGATAGCTCTAGCAGGCATTATGATCACCCTCTTTGCAGTGGGAATCATTTTTGGTGTGCAAACCTTTATTGCCCCAGAAATATTAAGCAGCCTTGCCGGGGTATATTTTCTGACTAACATTACTCTTTATGCAGTAAGTATTTTATCGATCGCTCTATTACTATCCTTTATCATTAAAAAAGATGCTGTAATCGGGATGGTTTCCACCGTATTTGCCTTGTCACAGGCCTTCCTTACCGGTGCCTTCT
>DUOF01000020.1 GCA_012839015.1 bacterium | reverse complement strand
TTATTGATTCAATCATATCTTCAATTAAGCCAATATCAAACTCGATGTTGTTTTCAGTTAAAAAGGTATTAATGCTTGAGATCACGTATTTCTTTTTCTGATCGCCATTTTTATAATTGGCTTCAGCAATAACACATAACTCTTTAACCAACTTTTCTATTTCAACATATCTTTTATAATACCTTTTAACTTTTTCGTTTTTAGTTGCTAAGAAGCCTAATAATGCACTAACAATAGTTAAAACTGTTGTTATTATTGTTACTACTAATTCCGGATTATTCATCTTTATCTTTATCCTTTTCTTTCTTACTTATTATCTCAAGTGCATTCTTTATTACCTTTGGAATAGGTAGACCTGCTAAACTTGCATTTTCAATTATGCTTATTCCTTCCATTGAAATAAACCCTATAACAGTACCATCTCTAATAAATGATGTTTCTAAAACTATATCAAGTTGGGTAGATAATGCTACAAGGAATAAAATTAATATCTTTTTAGATAAGCCAATTATTCCTGCACTACTACTTAATTTCCCATTATCAGTTTTCTTACTGTTTTTAAATACTATTGCTAGTATGAGTCCACTTAAAAAGTCTAGAACCATAAATATCAGTAATGCTATCATGACGTTATCGAATCCTCCTAGTAAAAATGAAAGCAAGGATCCAATAGATCCAAAGATCATAATGATTATATTTCTAAATTTCATTACTTATCGCCTACTTTTATATTGTTTCTAAACTCCTTAATTTCTTCTAATAATTCTTTAAACTCTTCTACCACATTTTGCTCTAACGTTTCCCAGTCTTTTTTGTAGTTAAATATTTTATCTGTTATTTCTTTTGGAATATTTACGTCATATTTATTTATTTTCTTAAAGTTACTAATTATCCAATGAATTCTATAGATGTGATAGTTACGCTTTACTTTAGCTTCTTGTCTATTGATTAATAAATCATAGTAAGTTATAAACGCATCTAAGAAATCTGGTAGTACTTTTTCAAACTTAATGTTAATTAACTTATCATAGTCATCTTTAAATTCTGGATTTAAATATATCAAGTTATCCTTGACTTTTAAAAAATCATCAGCGTGAATTAAGTTGTAAAGAGGAAGTTCATCACTAATTGATTGTCTTTGAATAAAACTATCAATTCCATATGCAAAGATGTCTATGCCTAAAAGAGATGCATGTGTTATTCCACCAAGATCGCTAAATACTGCAACTACATCAATATCTGAGTCTTTACTGTCTGTACCATATGCTCTTGAACCACAAAAATATGCAAACATTAATTCATTATGAACAAACAACCCTTTTATCTTATCTTCTATTAATTTCTTTTCACTATTTTTTTCACTCATCAGTTTTTACCTCTCTATTTTCTAAATCATCTTTACTTTTATCAAATCCTTCAACATTAACTTTAAGCCATTCATATGCAGCCTTTAGAAGATTGTTGTGTTTGAATATATTAAAGTCTTCTTTAGGAACTTCAATATCCACTACCTCAAGTGGTCGATAATTATCTATTCTTTTACTTAGATCAATGTATGAAGCAAGTCCAATATTAACTTGCTTTTCTTGATAGTTTATGTTGATATGTACTACTCTATGATATGAGACATCAATACCAACACCTGATTTTAATTTCTTTATAATTGCCATTTTTATTTCTCCCTTTATTCGTATACTTTATTACCATTTAAGGTTTCATTTAATACTTTGCTATTATTTAAATTATTTGTTGTAATCTTAGTCCCATTTAAAGTAATGTTGTTTACACCACTACTTGCACCTGTTACAGTAATTGCTCTTCTAGGACTTCCTTGAACTTTATAATAAACTGAAACATAATAAGTTCCTGGTGTTACATCGGCAAATGAGACCATATATGAAACACCAGAAACCAAATCATACATTGATTCGTAATATAAAGTTTTTATAACTGATCCACCACTTGATGAACTATATAAATCAATAGAAAATCCAGGAAACGCTAAACCAGAACCACTTAAACTAAAGTTAATTCTTATTGATTGATTAGCTGTATTAGTAAAAGTTGTAGGACTTACACTACTTATATTTAATGTATAAGCCATTTATTCCACCAACCAAATCTTCTCTAAATAAATAGCTGTTGTTGTATTGGTTGTCCAGCTGATTGTTGATCCACTAAAGTTACCAACTAAATGTTTAGCAAATCCAACTGTCATTTTGTTAGTTGTTGAGTTTGATACATATGCTTTAAATGAATGCGTTTTGAAATACTGTCCATCAAACACACTCCAGGAATAAAGCCTATCATAAGTTCCACTTGCACTTGTAGTAGAATTACTTCCCATTCTTCCAAATACAACATGAGTTTCATAAGAGTCAGTTCCTGTCATATTTCTTACTTCAAAAGCAAGTATTTTATTATATAAATTAATGCTTTGATTTAAAGTTATATTATTTGCAGTTAGTGAAGTTGGTATTGTTCCTGTTCCTTCATATAAGAGTTTGAAACCTCCACCAACTTTAACGACACTTGTATTACCTCTAATAAACACTTCATTAGTTGACGTATTTATTGCCATCTCACCTACTTGAGTAAGATTAGAAGTCGTAGGGTTAGTGGTTCCTCTTTTAATCTTAATTATTGACATTAGTAAGTTCCACCATCAATAATTGAAGTCGGTCCTATAATTTTATCTTTATCAATACCTATATAATAAGTAATTTTTGGTGGATTATATGATGAGTTATAAACTGGATAAACAACTAGTCCATTACCTAACACTGCATTATTAAATGCCGTTAGTGTGCTAACTTCTGCCATTCCATTACTTGCATGAATACTTGAAGTATATGTGTTTTCAATACGACCTCTTTGTTCAGCTGTTAAGTGAAGATTACTCGAAACATGCGTATTATAAGTTGATGCTGCAACTCCACCTAATTCTGATAAGGTAATTGTTACTGCACCTGTCTTTGAATTAACACTCGTTACAGGTGCAACATCAGGAATAATTGATGTAGGTAGTTTGTTATTGGCACCAATTAAAGGCACAGTTCCATTAGTTGTTCCTGTGTTCTTCTTTGATGCAGTACCTAATGATAAAGCCGTTATCTTACTATTCATCATAGTCTCAGCATTTGGTTTTGAAAGATACTCTATATAATCAGCTAACGCTATTGGATTACCACTACTACCTGTTTTATCTTGCTTTGAAATAAAGAGATTACCACCATTTAAATCTACTAAAGGTTCACCAGCTTTAATAGTCCCACTAGATCCAACTAAAGGACCTGTTCCACTAGATGTTCTTCTTTTTATTTGAATAATTGCCATTTGTTATTTCCTCCTATCTTTTATAAAAATATACTCTATGAATTTGATGTGATGTTGATCCACAT
>DUOF01000019.1 GCA_012839015.1 bacterium | reverse complement strand
TTTAGAAATCCCTGTTGGGAATCTTGCTACCTTAGCAGATCTTAAAAAAGAAGATCAAAGTGATTTAGTAGTTTTAGTTACTGGCAATGGCGAGAAGTTATTTAGAGTATTACAAAGGATCGCTAACAATGAGCTTATTGAAGAATGTGGTTTTACTTTTGAAGAAGAAGACTTAATTGTTATTGCTGCCCAAAGTAATCCGGGTACTGAAGTTATCGCTGTTAAAACGCTTGATGAACTTTATAGAACTGGTGCTAGTATTTTGAATGTTACTAGAAGAATGATTTCTAGTATGCATGCCCAAGAAGAAGATTTAAAATTGGTTATTAGTATTTTACAACCAAAGTACTATCTTCCAATCAGTGGATACTACCGTCAACTTTTAGCTAATGCTACCGTTGCAAGTTCAATGGATATTGGCTTAAACCATAAAAATATTTTAGTCTATGACAATGGTATGGTGGCAAAATTTGAAAATCGTAACTATAAAAGCGGTGAGCCACTAGTACAAACTGGCGAACTAATGGTAGATGGCCTGGGTATGTTTGATGCAGGTAGTGTTGTTATTAATGATCGTAATAAACTATCAGAAGATGGCGTTATTATTCTTGGTGTTGGGGTTGATTATAACACTAAGGAGATAATCGCTGGACCAGATATCCAAACTAGAGGTTTAATTTTTGTGAAGGACTCTGATGATTTATTAAAAGGTATTGAGAAATTATATAGAGAAGTAGTAGTAGAAACCTTTAAAGATAGAAAGTTGAACTATACTGAAAAAAGACAAATAATTAGAGATAAGATATCTAAGTATGTAAAAAAGGAAACTGGAAAGGATCCGATGATTCTTTCTATGATAGTAGAGATTTAAGTTTAACTTCCCAATTTTGGGAAGTTTTCATTTAACAATGTCTTTTTTGATAATACTAATAATGTTATAATTGTTAACAGGTGATAGGTTATGGCCAAAGAAAAGAAACGAAGTGAGGATAAGAAAAAAAAGAAACTAATTTCTGTAGAGGCAGAAGTAGCTCTTTTAGGTTTGCTTTTCTTCACGTTGTCTCTTATTGGTTTGCTTAATCAAGGTTTACTAGGAAATATAATTACTTTTGCTCTAACCTTCTTAATGGGTGGATTTTATATAGTTTTATTACTATTTGGTGTCTACATAGGTTTTTTTGTTTTCTTTAGGAGGAAGAAACCGAAAATGTTCTTTGGTTTGAAGACAGTAGGCTTTTTAGTCTTTATTGTTTCATCGATGTTATTTGCTAGTATTTATGAAAACCCTACGATTGGGAATAGTTTTGATATATTCTATTCTCGTTTTGAAGCGATCACTCCTGATAGATTTTCAGTGGATCTAAGTAATATCGCCAATGTTGGCGGTGGCTTTTTAGGATATGCTGGTTTCTCCTTGCTTAGTTTGTTATTTAGCGAAATAGGAGCGATCATCATGATTGTTATCTTGATGGTAGCTAGCCTATACGTATTACTAAAGGATTTATTAATCAAGATATATAAATACATAAAAAATAAGAAGAGAAAAGAAAAAGTAAAAGAGGTCAAAGTTAAAGAAGAGGACATGGTTACAATTAAAGATGTTAGTATAACCAAAGTAGAGACAAAAGAAAACATACCCGTTATAGAACTTGAGACAGATAATGAGTTTGTGCAACCTAGTAAGGAGGTTAGTAGCCTACATACTAGAAGTTTTAATATATTCAGTGATTCTTTATTTGAAGATGATAAAATTATTGAACCCGAGGGTTTAGATAATAAAGTTAGTAGTGGAATTACTCTAAGTAGAAGTAGTACAAAAGAGATTGCTAAAAATAGTGATGATGAGCCAAGACTTGGTTATTTGCACACAAGTGATGAAGACAACCAAGAAATAGAAGAATCCATTGTTGCTAACATGGAAAGTAGTGATAGATTCATCGACAAAGAAGAAATGGTAGGTCTAGAACGTGATGAACGTGCAAGGGAAGATTTAAGATTTGAAGAAAAACTTACCCAGGAAGAATACTCTAAACCGCTCCTAGATCCCTTTATTGCCCAACAAACAAATAGACAAGCCTACGCATCATATACTGAACCTGAAAGTAATAATAAAGAATCAGTGAGTGTTTATGATCTATTAGACGATAACCAAAACGTAGATACCGCCTATGAATTAGATTTAGAGGCTAGATCAGACGTAGAAAAAATAAATCAAAAACTAACTGAATTAAACATTAGAGCACAGGTTAATAATTATGTTATCGGACCTTCTGTAACTAGGTATGAAATAGTACCTGAAACTGGGGTTAGGGTTAATACTCTAGTCAATGCAGAGAATGATTTAAAACTAGCTCTGGCGGCTATGCAGACAAGAATGGAAGCTCCGATACCTGGGAAATCTGCGGTAGGTATCGAAGTTGCCAATAAAATCAGGAGTGATGTTTATCTTAGAGAAGTTCTGTTACCATTTGCTAATAGTGAGGAAAAGTTATTAGTCGGTATTGGTAAAGACCTTAATAATAATCCGGTTGTTATTAATATTGATAAGATGCCGCATCTCCTAATAGCAGGTGCTACAGGGAGTGGCAAATCTGTTTGTATTAATTCAATTATTGTTTCCCTGCTTTTGAGAACTTCCCCTAGTGAGGTTAAATTATTATTAATAGATCCTAAAAGAGTTGAGATGAACTGTTACAAAGGGTTGCCACACCTATTAGGACCAGTTATCAGCGATCCAAAACAAGCATCTATTGGATTAAAAAGGGTAATAGATGAAATGGATAAGCGCTATAATATGTTTGCTAAAGTGGGTGTTAGGAATATCCAGGGATATAATAACTTCGCTAAGGAAAATAATGAAATAGAACTGTACAATATTGTAGTAATCATTGATGAGTTGGCCGACTTAATGATGGTCGCTAGTAAAGAAGTAGAACACAGTATCCAAAGACTAACCCAGTTAGCACGTGCTGCTGGAATATATTTAATAGTAGCCACCCAAAGACCTTCAGTAGATGTTATCACCGGGGTTATTAAGGCTAATATCCCTTCTAGAATCGCTTTTTCAGTCTCTTCAAGTGTTGATTCTAGGACAATCCTTGATCGAAGTGGAGCAGAAAGACTACTTGGTAAAGGAGATATGCTTATGGATATAACCGGTTCAAATGGTTTAAACAGGGTTCAGGGAGCATATGTAAGCGATTTTGAAATTAATAAAATTGTAGAATATGTTAAGAATAAATATGATTTAGAATATGTTGATGAGTTCATTAACTTAGTTGAAGAAGTAATTGATAAAAAAGAGAATCTGATCGAAAGAGTAAATGATGATGATAATCTATATGATGCTGCTAGAAAATTTGTAATTAAAGAGCAAAGGGCCTCAACAAGCCTACTTCAACGTCAATTTAAATTAGGTTATGCAAGAGCTGGCAGAATAATTGATAAGTTAGAAAAAGAAGGAGTAGTTGGACCTCAACGAGGTTCTAAGTCAAGAGAGGTGCTAATAAGCAAAGAGAGTGAGGAATAGTCATGGAGATAAGAGACTTTATAAGCGATAACGGATTAAGAGTTGTTCTAATAAAGACTAATAAATTTAAAACCATTGAACTAAATTTATTTTTAAGTGATAGATTAGATTATAAGAGTGTTACCACTCTTAATTTATTGGCGATACTAATGAAAAGCGCTAGTAAAAACCATCCAAGTGTTAAGGAATTTTCAACGTTCTTAAAAGAAAACTACCGGATAATGATCGGAGCTTCCCTAACAAACTTAGGAGAAACAAATACCGTTAATTTCAAGGTAAGAGGTTTAAATGCTAAATTTTTAGAAAATGAAAATATTAATGAAAAGCTATTCTATATTCTTGATGAAATGGTCAACAATCCCTTGATAGAAGATGGAAAATTTAAAGACTCCTACTATGATGAACAATTAAGGATATATAAAGAGACACTAGAAGCTAGCAGGGATTATAAAGAAAAGGTAACGATTCAAAAAGTGAATGACATAATGGGTAAAGACACCCCTTATGGAGTTTTTAAGGATGGCGATTTAAGGGATTTAGAAAATTTAAAAAATGAAGACGTAGTAAATGAATACCAAAAACTAATTAATAGGGATGCCTGTCTATATGTAATCGGCGATATCGAAGAAAATGAGATACAAGAATATTTAAGTAAATACTTAAAAATGTCTAGTAAGAGAAGTGAACTTTCACTTTTATATAAAGCGGAAATGGAAGATAAAGGAGCCCATCAAGAACAGGCATCCTTTACACAGTCTTCTATTTGTTTAGTATACAATTTCCCTATTTATAAGGGGGATGAATTATCTAATGCTGCTAAAATATATGCATCAATGTTTAATCACTACTTGTTTAAAATAGTTAGGGAGAAACATAACTTTTGTTATTCTATTTTCGCTAGGTATGATGCTTATTTGGGTGTTATTAATGTCTATTCAAATATTGAGAGTAAAAATTATGACAAGACACTTGAATTAATTGATGAAATAATTGAAGATCTAAAAAACACTGAGGCCCATGATGTTGTAGAGATGACTAAAGGTAAAATAGTCAATAGCTATCATAAAATAAGTGATCTATATAGTAGTTATGTAGAACTTCATTATTACGAGAGATTACTTGGCAATGAGTTTGATATTGATAATATTACTAAAGAAATAAATGAAGTGACTATCGAACAAGTAAGAGAGGTTGCTACTAAAATAAGTAGGAAATTATCATTTATTTTAAAGGAGAAAAGCTAGTATGAAAATGACATATTATAATAGGGTTGATGAAACCCTGTATCATGATACTTTAGATAACGGGTTAGATGTATATATTATAGTTAAAAGGGGATATAAGGAAAAGTGTGCCTATTTTGGTACCAAATTTGGATCTTTACAAACTGGTGATATCCTAGTAGATGAACACGGTAATAAACACCCTGTTCTTGGTGGAATTGCTCACTTTTTAGAACACCGACTTTTTGATAATAAGAGAGGCAACGTTATGGATTTATATGATAACATGGGGGCTTCTTGCAATGCTTTTACTTCATTTAATAAAACCGTATACTATTTTAGTTCCATAAATAACTTTGATGAAGGATTAAACTTGCTTCTAGATTATCCTAGTGAATTTGAGATGAGTGAAGAAGCTGTTGAAGGTGAAAAAGATATTATCATCCAAGAGGTTAAGATGTACAAAGATATGCCTGATCGAGTCTTATTCTTCGAAGGTTTGAGAAGTTTGTACAACGAGCATCCGATCACTAGTGAAATCGGTGGTGAAATAGAAGAAGTATCCGCTACAACTAGGCAACTATTAGGTCTATGTCACTCCACCTTTTACGATCCAAGCAATATGACACTTGTAGTAGTCGGAGATGTAGATGTAAAGGAAACCCTTGAACTAATTAAAAAAAATCAGGCAGGGAAAAACTTTAAGGCGTCTGAACACATTGTCAAAGAAATAAATGAGAGTATTGAAGTAGCAAGAGAGTTTCATGAAATAAAAATGAACTCCAACATTGATAAGGTCATCATAGGGTATAAAATGGAACCCCTAGACAATCTAGATACATTTAGTCAAAATAAAGTAGTCAGTAGCCTAGATATAATTGGAAATATACTCTTCTCCAAAAGTGGTGAATATTATGAAGATTTAGTAAAGGAAGGATTAATTAGTAATATTGAGAGCGAGACTTTGGCTCTTCCTAAAATGAATGCTTTTTTTGTTAGTGCTGAGTCTACTAAAGTAGATGAACTAGCCTTTAGGATAAAGGAGATAGTAGCATCAAGTCTTGATACTCTAACAGAAGAGAGATTACAATCAAACAAGAAGGCGATGCTAAGTAGTTTGTTATATGATTGCAATTCATGCAGTAAACTTGGTTATAACTTTGTTAATAATATTTTAGAAGATTTTAACTATTTTGAAATGGAGGAAGTCATTAGAACCATTAACCTAGAGTACCTAAAAATGGTATGTAAGCATTATTTACTAAATGCCAAAGTTAGTGTGACGGTGATGAAAAATAAAGATGATTAAGGGAATCGGGATTGACTTAGTAGACATCAAGAGAATTAAGCTAGACTTAGCTAGAAAGATTCTCTCAGTTGATGAAATTCATCAATTTGACAAATTAAGTGATATTAGGAAAAAAGAGTATTTAGCAGGAAGATTTGCGGTTAAGGAAGCCTACTTTAAAGCCAGTGGAAAGAACACTGATTTTCAAAAATTGAGCGTTATAAACGATGAAAATGGCAAACCTAACCTAAATATTGAGAAAAGCATGGTAAGTATTAGTCATGAAACTGATTATGTAGTAGCAGTAGTGATTTTACTAGATTAAGATCGCTACTTTTTTCTTTTGAAAAGAAATATAAGTAACACCAAAACTAGGGATAAACTAAAAGATGTAAATAAAAGTAGTCTACTGATAATAGCATTGCTATTTTGAAAGTCAAGGGATAAGGCAGTACATAAACCCATAAATGTAATAACCAAGATTACCATTGATCTATTACTAAGATAAAAATTATTCTTAATATATAAGAATGAGAAGCTAAATCTTATATAACTAATCATAAATAAAAAAACTGTATGAATAATGTTATTTATATTAGCTATGTTTGTAGGAAAAAATCTGATACTAAGATCAAAATATAGTATTAATAAGTTTAAAAGACTAAAAAAAAGTATAACGGTGATCACTTTTTTAATATCTAATCGTCTCCTGAACTCGTTACGGCAACCAATCATTAGCAGTGGTTCTAGAAATATTGGTAAACTTAAAAACAGTACTGGAAGAGGATTATCAATGTTATTGAAGTTTACATTAAAGGGAATCGTTAGATCAGTGTTAATTGACTGTAGTAAGATGATTCCCATTAGTATTAAAAAAATGTATTTGTTAACTCTGATTTGTAGTTTTAGATTTTTCCTAAGTAATATAACTAGCAATAAAACAAGTAACAAGAGAAAGGTTATATTAACATAATTATTACCTCCTAAAATAAAGGCTATATATAGCCACGATATTAGGGCGGTAATGAGTAAATATGCACTTGTCAGTATAGTGAAAACAAAATTAGTATGTAAATCCAACCGGTATTTTCTATTACCTAATAACTTAATGAGTAGGCAGGTGACTACTGGAAAAAAACTAAAAAACACTAACAGATAACCCCTTACCGATTCTCCAAAGGCATTGCTTAGTAAGGGGAACAGAATAAAAACATTGTAACTTGCATACACAATGTTAAAAGTAATCAAAAAAGATAAGTGAATATTTCTAGTAATTTTCAATCCCATCACCTTAAATAATTATAGGCAGCCTAACAGATTTGAAACAAAAATGAAAATAATTTAAGTAAATAACGTTTACTATTTAAAGGGGGTATTGTTATGTTAAATAATCTAGTTATGGTTGGTAAGATAGATTCTGTACCTGCAGAAGATGATTTGGATCTAGTTCTTGAGGTAAGGAGATCATATTTAAATATGGATGGGATCTTTGATAGTGACTTCTTTAAATGTCGTATGTGGCTTGGAATTAGGGATAACTTAATTAAGTATTGTAAAGAAGGAGATGTAGTAGCTATAAAGGGAAGACTTGAGAGTAATTACAAAAAAGATAATGATACTAAAATAAATGATGTTGATATAATTATAGAAAGGTTGGTATTCCTGAGAAAAAACTATAGTTCAAATATAGAATGTGATAAAATTAAACAGGAGTGATTAGATGTTTAAATATATAGGTATGTTTTTTAGGGGTGTCTATAAAATTATATTTTATTATCCCAAACTAGTTAAATATAGTAGAAATACAGATAAATACACGATTGAGGAGCGTTATGCTTTTGTTAGAAAGCTGGCAACAATTGTAGTTAAGGCTACCAGGATGGATTTATCGATCGAAGGTATAGAGAGACTTAAGAATATCAACGGGACATTAATTACGCCTAATCATCAATCTATAATAGACCCGGTTATTTTAATTTATCTAAGTGAAAAACCTCTTATATTTGTGAGTAAGATAGAGGTTGGTAGTTATCCTATCGTGGGAAGGGCACTTAGAGTAATTGATTCGCACCTATTAGACCGAGATAATTTAAAAGAATCAGGGCGGATATTATTAAAATGCAGGGATAACCTGCTTGATAATAAAAATGTAGTGATTTTCCCTGAGGGCACTAGAAGTTCTGAGGGGAATAGACCTATTTTGGAATTAAAAGGTGGCTCATTTAAACCAGTAATGCAGGCTAAAAAAGATATCTTGCCTATTGTAATTAATGGATCTTATAAGGTCATGTCAAAGAAAAAATATAAAAAAGATAGAACTGTGAGTGTGAAGATATTACCTTTGTATAAGTACATTACTTATAGAAACAAAAACACGGTAGAAATTGCTAAATCAGTTGAAAATAAAATGAATGAAGTATATAAAAAAAGGGCTAATTGTGATTAACCCTTTTTGATTTCTACTGTTACTTTTTTGTTTTTAATTTTGTTTAGATTAGCTATTGCATCTTTTGCATATTCGCTAGGAATATCAACAAATGTAAATTTCTCTAAGATATCTATTTTTCCAATATCTCTTCCATCAATACCTACATCCTCAGCAAGTGCAGCAACAATATTGTTAGCCTTAACATTATCTTTTCTACCGATGAATATAATTAATCTAGTGGTATTTCCACTTAGGTTCTTTTTAACAACTTTCTTAGTAGATACTTCTTTAACATCAATATTTAAAATCATTGAACTTAAGACACTTATTATGTCTTTTGCTTCATAACCTTCACTCAGTAGAGTGTCAGCAATAACGCCGTAACTATCTAGTTGATTTGTATGATCAAGTTTGTTTTTAATTGTTTCAATTAAACTACTAGAAGAAGCATCAATTATTTCTCCTTTAGTAGGTAATTTTCCCTCTTTGATATTAGAGTTAGTGTTCTTGATAATATTTTGGATATCTATTAGTTGCTTTTTACTGCTTATAAAGGTATAGGCAATACCCTTTTTACCAGCTCTACCAGAACGTCCGATTCTATGAACATAATATTCTTCACTTTGAGGTAAGTCATAATTGAAAACAATTTCAATATTATCTACGTCAATACCTCTAGCAGCAACATCGCTTGCTACTAATATACGGATATTACCTTTTTTAAAGTTATTCATAACTCTGGTTCTTTCAACTTGTGACATATCACCATGTAAACCACCGATTTTGAAGTTCTTATTCTTAAGATTTTCGGTAATTTGATCTACCATTGCCTTTGTATTAGCAAATATTAAGGCAGAGTTTGGGTT
>DUOF01000018.1 GCA_012839015.1 bacterium | reverse complement strand
CATCTTCTATCTCCCTAGAATCATTAGAAAGTTCACTAACTCCTAGTAATCCAGATTTCTTGTTAAATTCATTTAATACCTCTTCTGCTGTTAAACCTTTTTTCTCCATGATATAAGTTACTATCGCCGGATCTACATCCCCGCATCTAGTGCCCATCATAACTCCACTTAAAGGAGTAAAGCCCATTGAAGTAGCAATACATTTGCCATCTTTAATCGCTGTTATACTAGCACCATTACCAATGTGACAAGTAATTATCTTACTTTTTTCTAGGTTGTTTCTAGTTATGTATTCATTAGATACATAATAATGAGAAGTACCATGGGCTCCGTATCTTCTTACCCCATACTTTTCATAATACTCATATGGAAGCGGATATAAGAACTCCTCCTTTTCCATAGTAGAGTGAAAAGCTGTATCAAAGACAAATACGTGCCCTACACCTGGTAAAACCTCTTTAAAGGCTTCATATCCGCCGATATTGGCCGGATTATGAAGTGGTGCTAGGTCATTAATCTTTTTAAGGTTCTCCACTACTTCATTTGTTACTACGATTGAGGAATTAAATAACTCTCCTCCATGGACAACTCTGTGTCCCACACCACTAATTTCATTAATACTTTCAACAATTTTAAATTCAATTAAAGATTCAAGTAGCAGGTTAACTGCAACGCTGTGATCCTTTATCGGTAAAACCCTCTTATTCTTTTCACCGTCATACTTGATTGTGAAAATAGCGTCCTCCATACCGATTCTTTCAATTACACCTGAAGTTATTACTTCCTCACGATCTCCTTCAAATAATTGAAACTTTAAAGAAGAGCTACCTGCATTAACCGCTAATATTTTAGACATAAAATCCTCCATTCCTTACATTGAGTATTCTACTCCATTTCAGGCCTTAAGTCTAGTGACCACAAAGCAAAAGAGATACTTTAATAGTATCTCTAAGTATAATTTTATTACTAATTAGTCCTTACTTATAAAATAATCTTTAGCTATTTCCATAAGTTTTTCAGTTAGGGTATTATCTCTTTGAATTTTCATAACATTCATTTTACCCTCACTGATTTTTAAGAATGCTACCGGGGTAATATTTATTCCCCCACCGCTTCCCCCACCGAAGGGGAATAACTCTTCTGAAAGCTCTATATCATAATTGCGGGGCGCATTTTTGGCATTGAACTCACTTCCACCGGCACCAAAACCAAAAACAACCTTTGAAACGGGGATGATAATATTATTATCATCAACCTTTATTGGTTGACCAATAATTTTATTTACATCTACCATTCTAGTTATATTATCTAAAGATATATCTAAAAGAGAGTTTATCGGATGTTCTTTCATTTAACTTCTTCCTCCTCCATACTTCCCTTATTATTGTTACCCATCTATATCTAAAAATACTCTTAAAATAGATTCTTTTATCCCTAAGATAATTTAGTTTGTAATCAAACTCTATATCATTAGCTTTAGCATAGTTTCTTAAAGTAGCAAAGAGGATATGGAGGTAACCATAGTACTCACCACCGACATTGAAATCAAAGTTTAAACCATCGATCTCTATGTTAATGTATTTAAAATCTAAATGTTTTAATAAATAATATTTCTTACTCTGTTCAAAGATCAGATCATTATGTTCATTATCTAATAATACAAGCAGGTTTATGCGGTAAGTAAAAAATGAAGAGAAATAAATATATAAGTATTGTTCTTTATTCTCGACAGTAACTTTGAAAGGATAAAAAAGAATAAACATAGCTAGTATTATTGATAAGACACTAAAAATTAACCAACCCATTCTTATTCCCCCTTAAAATAAAAAGCGGCACTAAATCAGCACCGCTCTTATATTAATTGTTACTATTGATTAGCGCGTCCTTGTGATTGATTTCCTTGAGCTCCCATTTGACCTTTAGCATAGGAAACTAAACGTCTAGTAATTTCACCACCAACAGATCCGTTTTGTCTTGCTGTTGCATCTGGGCCAAGATTCACCCCAAATTCTTGAGCGATTTCATATTTAAGCGGATTTAAAGCTGGATTCGATCTTCTTGAGCCACTCTTTTGGCTATTTGCGTTTTGATTCATATAAGTTTCACCTCCTGCACTAATAGTTTGTGTAGAGTAATTAAAACTTATTAAAAAATTTGATTACATTTTTTTCCTATTTACTAAATAGTTTTTCTTTTAATTAGTATTCACATTTTAACTAAAATAAAAGATGAAATTTAGAATATTTCATCTTCGTCGCTATCTTTGTTAATTTTAATAACTTTTATATTTTCAATTGCATCATCAATTAAGCTTTCAAATTCAAATTTAGCTTCGTATTCTTGTGCTTTTTTAAGACTTGGTTTAGTTACCGGATTTCTAGGAGTAAAGATTGTACAACAGTCCTCGAATGGTCTAATTGATATCTCATAAGTATCAATCTTCTTAGCGGTCGTTATTACTTCTTGTTTATCTTTAGTAGCAAGTGGTCTAATTATAGGATAATTAGTTACTTCATTAATGACTACCATACTTTCAAGAGTTTGAGAGGCAACTTGCCCTATACTCTCACCTGAGACTATAGCTAGGTTATTATTCTTTTTAGCCACTTTATCAGCGATTCTAAACATCATTCTCCTCATTAGAGTGATCGCATATGATTCATCAACGTTATCATAAATAGTTTCTTGAATCTTAGTGAAATTAACCATATGTAGTTTTATGTTAGATTGGATGATATTTAATTTCTTAGCTATATCATAAACCTTTTCATCACTAAGAGTAGAAGTATATGGAGGCGAGGCAAAGTGAATTGCTTCAATCTCTACTCCCCTTCTCATCACTTCAAAACCGGCGACCGGGGAATCAATTCCTCCACTTAGCATTAAAAGAGCCTTGCCTCCCATACCAAGCGGGAAACCTCCTAGTCCTTTAATACGTTCACTAAAGATATAAATACCTTCATCCCTAATTTCTAGTTCAAGTTTAACATCAGGGTTGTGAACATCTACTTTGATCTCCATATTCTTTAAAATATGGCTGGCAATAATTTTATTTACCTCCATTGAAGCTACTTCAAAACTCTTATCAGCACGTCTAGTGTCTACTTTGAATGTATTAGCATCAATAGACTTAACTAATTCTAACGCTTTTTCCTTAGCTATCTCTAAATCCTTTTCCACGAACATTACCGGTGAGTAGGAAGCAATACCTGCAATAAATTCTAAATAAGGATAAACAATTAAATGGTCGACACCATTTAATTCAATATAAATCCTTTCATAGTGATTTATGACTCTTACTTCTTTTACCGCTTTTAAGGTATCTTTGATATTTTTATGTAAACGATTGATAAACTGTTTTTTATTCTTACCCTTAGTGCCAATTTCACCATATCTAACCATAATATACTGATACATTATTTTACCTCCTTTATAATACTATCTAAACTTTCAATAAAGTAATCTAACTCCTCATAAGTGCTTAGGTGTGAGAGAGAAACTCTAAGACTGTTTTTACTTAAGAATTCATCTTTGCTAACTTCGTATACCGAAGGTGACATTTCGCTAGAATAAGATGAACAAGCACTTTTACTTGAGAGGTAAATGCCTCTGTTTGAGAGAGCATTTAGTAAAACCTCTCCTTTTTTATTTTTTATAGCAAAGTTAAGTATAAAAGGAGTTGCCTTTTCACTAGAGTTTATGTGTATTCCTTCTATTTTACTTAAGTTTTCTCTTAAGTAGCTATTCATCTCTTTTACTTTGCTATAATACTTATCTTGATTATCTAGTGCTAAGCGAAGAGTTTTAGCCATCATGGTACTTGTTTGCCAATTACTTGTTCCACCTCTTAGATTGTTTTCTTGCTGACCGCCAATAATTTGAGGAGATAATCTAACCTTCTCCCTCTTAACTAAGACGCCGCTCCCCTTTAAACCATATATCTTATGGGCAGAGAAATTATAAAGATCTACATTGCTATAATCAATCGTCTCTTTACCTATCGCCTGAGTAGCATCTACATGCAAAAAAGCATTAGAGTTTTCTTTAACAATACTGGCTATTTCACTAATGTTATTGATTGATCCTATTTCGTTGTTGACCGCCATAAGGCTAACCAAGATAGTGTCCTTTCTTAGTGAGTCTTTTAACTCACTTAGTGAAACACTTCCGTCCTTATTAACATTTAAGTATGTAACTTCAAAACCAAATTCACTCTCTAGTTGTTTAAAACAATCTAAGACACTACTATGTTCAACTTTACTAGTAATCAAATGTTTACCTCTGCTCTTATAAGCAAAACTAACACCTTTAATAGCTAGGTTGTTTGCTTCGCTAGAACCAGATGTAAAAATAATTTCTTTTGCTTTTACTCCTAGTATATTAGCTATTCTCTCTCTGGCCCTTTTTAGGTAGTTATTAGCTACACCACCTAAACGGTGATTAGAATCAGCGTTAGCAAAATAATTGTTTATTAGTTTAATGTAATTCTCTAGTACTTCTTTATTAATGGGGGTTGTCGATGCATAGTCTAAATAAATATCATTCATTAATTATCCCTTTTCTCTTTAACATTTCTTCATAAGCTCTAGGATGTACTTCCTCTAAAACTTCACTGACTTGATCAATAGCAAATTCAAACTCTCCACTGTCATAATGGATCTTAGCCTTATTTAAAACTTCATTCACCGAGGAGAAACTACTCCTGTATTTGTTAGTGAAGACAATAATACTTTGTGCTATTTTAGCCATTTCTTCACTATCTTGCATACTCTTAATTAGTGTCTCTGCTCTCATCATTAGTTTATTTAGTTTTTCATTTATTAATCTAACGTTTATTGGTTTAGTTTCTAACAACAATTTTAAATCATCTATCATTTCAAGCGTATCTTCTACTGCCTTTTCATACCTATCAATAAGGGTATGATGGTTTAGATTATAGATTTTGTTTAAGTAAGTATTTAAACCAATACTAAAATCATTAATCGCCCTGTAAGCAGCTTCTGAATCATCTTTTAGTGATTTTATATAACCAATATAATTATTTAACCCTTTTTCAGTAT
>DUOF01000017.1 GCA_012839015.1 bacterium | reverse complement strand
TTTAGAAATCCTACCTACTTTAGAATCATAGTAGATGGTTATCCACCTAGCGTAGACCTAGCCGTTAATAAAGATGGTGACACCAAAATTGTTAAAGATGTAACTCTAAGCATAAAAGATAATGTTAAACTAGATTTTACTCATTGTTACTATGCCTGGCATAGTAATAGTCTAACTCCTGATTATCTAAACAGTTGTGATTTGAGTAAAGTTTCAGATAGTGAAGGTGAGTTAACACTTCTACTGCCTGACAATATAAAAAACAACCCTTATTTGTATGTTGTCTTTGCCGATGTTATCGGTACTAAAACTTATCGTTTTAATCTTACTAGTTATATAGAAACAAGTACTAGTACTACCAATACTAGTACATCTTTTAAAAATGAAACTTTAGCTATACTTGAAACTGCTACTATTAGTAAAAACGATGTATTAGAAGAAAACCAACTAAGCAACCAAACACTCATTATAGGCATTATCTTTGTAGTGTTGTTATCTACCTACCTACCTACCTTGTTATTTATTTAAAAAGAAAAGAAGATAAGAAGTAATAATCCTCAAATATGTTTTATTAGGGTAATATCAGCTAAATATAAAGAGATGATAATAAGAAACTATTCCAAAATATACTTGCATAACACTGTCAATAATGTTATTATTTGTGCGTCAAAGAGTGGGGGCCCACTCTTTATTTGTTAATAAGGGGGCAAATATATGGATATTGCTAATAAAGTAAAGACTTTAATTATGCAGGTACTAGAAGAAGAAAAAGTAAACTTGTTTGAATTAGTTTATGAAAAAGAGGGAAATGAAAACTACCTAAGGATTTTCATTGAAAGAGATGATCTTACTATGGATCTAGACACTTGTGTTAGTGTCAGTGAGAAAGTAAGTATGCTTCTAGATGAGGCGGATATAATTAAGGATGATTACTTTTTAGAAGTAGCTTCACCAGGGGTAGAACGCCCACTTAAAAAAGAAGAATATTCAAAAGCAATTAACAAGTATATATTAATAGAAACTAGTGAAGAGGTCGAAGGGTACCAAGAACTTACTGGTTACTTAACTGAAGTGAGTGATAACTCACTTAAAATTGAAATAAACTTAAAGGGTCGTTTAAAGGTAATTGAAGTACCGTTTGATAAAATTAAGCTAACACGCTTAAGTTTTAAGTATTAGAGAGGAAGAAGAATAGAATGAATGCTAAAGAAATAATCAATGCGTTTGACTTGTTTGAAAAGGAAAAGGGAATCCCTAAAGAGGTAGTTATTGAAGCCCTTAGCGATGCTCTTGTAAGTGCATACAGGAGAGAAAAGCCTGATGCTTTATGCCGTGTTGAGATTGATGCTGAAAAAGGAATTATTGAAATGTTTGAAGTTAAGAATATCGTCGAGGAAGTAAAATACGCTGTTTTTGAAATGGAACTTGAAGATGCCCTAGAAATCAATAAGGATGCTAAGATTGGTGATACAATTGAATTTGCAATCGATCCAGTTGATCTAACCAGAATGGCAGTGATGCAAGCTAAACAAGTTCTAATTCAAAAAATAAGAGAATACGAAAAACAATCAGTCTATGATGCCTACATTGATAAGAAAGATGATCTAATTGTTGGAGTGGTTGAAAGAATTGAACCTAACTTTATTTTAGTAGATGTCGGTAAGACTAAGGCAATCATGAAAACAAGTCACATCTTACCAGGTGAGACTTTTAAAGTAGGTCAAGCTATTAGGGTATATGTTGTAGATGTTGATAAGAGTGCTCAGGGTGCTGCAGTAGTAGTTTCTAGAACTGCACCTGGTTTCTTAAAAAGATTATTCGAGAGTGAAATTCATGAAGTTTATGATGGTACTGTAGAAATAAAGCGAATTGCTAGACAAGCTGGTGACAGATCAAAGGTAGCTGTCTTCTCTAGGAATAAAGATGTAGACGCTACTGGAGCATGTATCGGTCAACGCGGACTTAGAATTCAAAAGATTTCTAATCAAATACTTGGTGAAAAAATCGATGTCATCCAATATTATGATGACGCTATTTTGTTTATATCTGAAGCACTTAAACCGGCTGAATTAATCGGTGTTAGTTTAAGTGAAGATGAACAAAGTGCTATTGCTATAGTTAAGGATGAGGATTTATCTCTGGCTATTGGTAAGAAGGGTGTTAACGTTAGACTGGCAGTCCAGCTTACTAATATCAGGATCGATATTAAAACATTTACTGAAGCAGTTGAAGAGGGCTTGGAATACAAGACTCTTACACAAGCTAGAGCAGATTATGAACTAAGAAAATATGAAGAAACAAAAGCTAAAGAAAAAGAAATAGAAGAATTAGAAGTTGAAGCAGAACTTATTACTGACACACCTCTAGAAGAGGAAGAGAGTGTCCATCCTGTTAAGACACTTGAAACTCCAGAAGTTAAAGTAGAGGTAAAGGTTGAAGAAAAGCAACCTGAAGTGAAATTCACTCCAAGTCCTGCACCAACTAGACCAGGATCTAAAACACCTTACCTTAAAAAAGATAAACCAATCGTTATACCAAAAGCTGCTGGAAGTGAGAGTCCTTTCCCAGCTAGGAAACCTCGTAAGAAGGAAGAGGGTAAGGTTGAAATTAAAAGAACTACTATTAGTTCTAAAGAACTTGAAGAACTTAAGAGAAAACGTGAAGAGGCTAGAAGCTATATGCCTGTTTACACTGAAAGTGAACTAGAAGAGTTAGAACAAGATTACGCTCCAAAAGATGACTTCTATGATGACATTGACTTTGAAGACTACGATGACTACTATGATGAGGACTAATTAAATGCCTAAAAAGTTAGTATTAAGAAGATGTGTAGTTACTAGAGAACAACTAGAAAAAAAAGACTTACTAAGAGTTGTTAAGAATAAAGAAGGTTTAGTGTTTGTAGATCAAACACTAAAAGCTAATGGTCGCGGAGCGTATTTAAAGAAGTCTCTAGAAGTTATCGAACTTGCTAAGAAAAGAAATAGTTTAGGTAGAGCACTGGAAACTAGCATTGATGAATCAATCTATGAACAACTAAAGGAATTAATATGAACAAGTTACTAGCCACACTAGGAATTGCCAGAAGGGCTAATAAGATCTCTATTGGAGAGACCCTAATTAAGGAAATTACTAATAAGAAGGTCTTCTTAGTAGTAATAGCTAGTGACGCTAGTGCAGGCTCTATTAAAATGATCACTAATAAATGTAAATATTATGATGTGGAATATGTTATAATATTAAACAAGAGTGACATTGCTAAAAGTATTTCTAAAAGCTTAGTAAGTGCGGTAGGAATAAAGGATAGAAATTTAGCGATTAAATTTAAGATGAATATGAAAGAGGGTGGTTTTATTGAAAAATAGTAAAAAAGATACTGGTTTCACTAAAAGAACATCAAATTTAGTTACTGGGAATAATAAGAAAGAGAGTAACCAAGACAGCGTTATCACCATATGTGGTGATATTAGTCTTAGTGAACTGGCTAAGAAAATAGGTAAAAGTCCTAGTGAAATTATTAAATTCTTATTCATGGAAGGTAAGATGGTAACAATTAATTCTACCCTAGATGCATCGCTAGCTGAGCTAGTTTGCATGAATTATGGATATGATGTTGAATTTATTAAGGAAGTTAAAGAAGAAGACTTTGAAGAATTAGAAATCGAAGATAAAGAGGAAGACCTAGTAACACGTCCCCCGATAGTAACTATCATGGGACACGTTGACCACGGTAAGACTACTCTTTTAGACGCTATAAGAAAGTCTAAAGTAGTCGATGGTGAGTTTGGTGGTATTACACAAGGTATAGGTGCTTATCAAGTAGACCTTAAAGGCAAAAAGATTACTTTCTTAGATACCCCGGGACACGAGGCTTTTGCTGCTATGCGTGCTAGAGGTGCAGAAGTAACTGATATAGTTATTATTGTTGTTGCTGCAGATGATGGTGTTATGCCTCAAACTAGAGAAGCTATAGATCATGCTAGAGCTGCTAAAGTACCAATCATTGTAGCAGTAAATAAAATGGACTTACCTGACATTAACCTAGAAAGACTCTATTCTGAACTAAGTGAGTTAAATATTATTAGTGAAGAATGGGGCGGAGAAAATATCTTTTGTAAGATAAGTGCTAAACATGGACAAGGTATAGATGAGTTACTAGAATCGATCCTTGTTATAGCAGAACTTGAAGAATATAAAGCCAACCCTAAAAGATATGCGATGGGTACAATCGTTGAAGCAAGTCTTGAAAAAGGCAGGGGTAGCGTAGCTACTCTGCTTATCCAAAACGGTACCCTAAAACAAGGAGACGCCATTGTAGCGGGTACTGTATTTGGTAGAGTCAGACAAATGCGCAATGATGATGGGAAAGTAATTAAAGAAGCCTACCCTAGTGATCCAGTAGAAATCATTGGATTATCAGAAGTGCCTACAGCAGGAGATAAGTTCATGGCCTTTGCTAGTGAAAAGAAAGCTAAAGAAATAGCTTATAAAAGAGAATGTCAAAGAGTTTCTGAAGAAAGAGGTAGCAACGCTAGTGTTTCTTTAGAAGACTTACAAGACCAAATGAGACTAGGGGAAATGCAGACACTTAACCTTATTATTAAGGCTGATAGTGATGGTTCTAGTGAAGCAGTTAAAAGTTCACTAGAAAGACTTAGTAATGATGAAATCAATATCAATGTTATTAGAGCCCAGGCGGGCGGTATAACTGAATCTGATGTTTTACTAGCTAGTGCTTCCAAAGCAATAATTTACGGATTTAATGTTAGACCAGATGCATCGGTTAGAAGTAAAGCAAATGAAGAAAAAGTAGAAATAAGACTTCATAGAATTATCTATGCCTTAGTAGAAGAAATTGAGGCTGCTATGAAGGGGATGTTAAAGCCAACCTTCAAGGAAGTAGTCACTGGTAGTGCTGAGGTTAGAAAGACTTATAAAGTCTCTAAAATCGGTACTATCGCTGGTTGTTATGTAACTGAAGGTTACATAAAAAGAGATAGTTCAATAAGACTACTTAGAAATAGTGTAATCGTATATGAAGGTAAATTAGAGTCTCTAAAAAGATTTGATAAAGACGTCAAAGAAGTTGCTACTGGATATGAATGCGGTATAGTTATTGAAAACTATAACGACATAAAAGAGGGTGACATCATTGAAGGATTTATTATGGAAGAAGTAAAAAGGTAGGAGGGCTATCATGAGTTTAAAACAAGAAAGACTAGCGTCTCTAATTCAAAAGTATATTAGTGATATTATTCAGTTTGAATTAAAAAACAAATCAATAGGTATAGTCACTGTTACCCGTGTTAGGGTAAGTGACGATAACTCTTGGGCTAAAGTCTATATTAGTTTTCTAGCTGGTAATAAGCAAGAAAAACTTGAAATATTAGAAAGATCTAAAGGGTTTATTAGAAGCAGTCTTGCTAAAAGACTAACTATCAGGAGATCTCCTGATATTGTCTTTGAAATAGACAATAGTTTTGAAGAGGGCCAATACATCTCTAATTTAATTAAAGATACCAACAAAGAGGACTAATGTCCTTTTTATTTTAACAATAAAAAGTCTAGTTCATATTATAACTGGGTGATGTTAAGTATGTCTAGTGATCTAATTTTATCCCTGATTACTCCTTTTGATGATTCACTGGAGATTGATTATAACGTACTAAGAAGTATACCAGATGATGCCATTAGCAATGGAGTTACCAGCGTCTTAATCGGTGATATGGAAGCTGAGGTATCAAGTCTAGATGACACAGAGAGAATTGAACTATATCAGTATGTAAGTAGTTATACCTCCGAAGATATAACTCTTATTGCTAATGTGACGAAATGTTCAACTGATAAGACAATTAAGTTTATTGCTAGCCTCGCTAGCATCAACTTAGATAGTTTCCTGCTAACTGTTCCATACGGTGTGAGCCCAAATAGAGGCGGGACTTTCCTGCACTTTAAAACTGTTGTTAACCTGTTTAAAAATAGAAGTTTCATAATCTCAGGCAACAATACTTGTCCCCTAGATCTTGAAACTATTTTTAAATTGGTTAAGGAGTGTCCTAATATAGTGGGTTTAAGACTTAATAAGGATGATTTAAGGATACTAAACAATATAAGGAAGAGTTTCCCAGAATTGTCCATATATGTGGATGAACAAGCCGGTATATTAAATATTTTAGAAACAGGAGTACACGGTATCGTCTCATCCTTAGCTAATATCCACGCTTCTTACTTAGTAAAAGTTGTGGATGATTTTGGTAAAGGTATTAAGAACCAAGAACTAGACATGCATTTATCAAACATGTTTGAGATGTTAAATT
>DUOF01000146.1 GCA_012839015.1 bacterium | reverse complement strand
GGAATGAGGAGGAACATCGCGGTTATCATTACTTATTTACTACTAATAGGTATCATTGCCCTGTTTTTCTATATAACTGTGCCTTCTCTTATTAATCAAATAGAAAACTTAATTAATAATATCCCTGCTATATTTGAAAATTTGAATAATATCCTAAGTAGGTTTAACATTGATTTAAATGATCAGGATATTCAAACATTTTTTCAGGAGAGATTAATTAACTTTTCTCTTAGCACCATAAACTACTTAAAAATAATAATTGGGGCGCTAGCTACATTTTTTATAGGTTTATCGGGTGCATTATATTTATCTTTTGACTTTCCAAAATTCAAGAAAAAAGTCAAAGAGAAAATACCTTTTCGGATAAAGACAAAAACTTATCGTTTCTTTGAAACTTTCCTTCCATTTATACATAAATATGTAAGAGGGACTCTGCTTGACTCACTGTTTGTATTTGCCCTGTCATTTGTAGCCTTCCTGCTTATTGGTTTAAATTATCCAATATAATTGCGCTTATAATTACCCTAACCAACCTAATCCCTTTTATCGGTCCTTATATCGGTGGTATATTCGCGGTCTTACTAGGTTTTAGTATTTCTAATCAAGTGGGTATTTACTCGCTTCTAATAGTTATTCTAATCCAGTTCATTGAAAATAATTTTATTCATCCTTTAATTCTAAAGAATTCAATCAAGTTACATCCACTTGAAGGAATATTAGGCCTTACTTTATTTGGAACTCTTTTTGGGATAGTAGGTATGGTAATTTCCCCAATACTGATGGTGGCCATCAAAATACTCTTAAGAATAAATGACCCAGAGGAAATAAAAGATAATGATAATAAGAAATAGACAAATAGGAACCTTTCAAAATAAAAAGCATAATATACCATGAAAACAAAGGAGGTATTCCATATGACTAATGTAGGTTGTGGCTGCCCAACTGTAGGGGGAGTAGGACACACTAATTACTTTTTTGTAATATTAATACTGTTCATCCTATTGGCCATTATTGGTTGTTATTGTTTCTTCTAAGTTACCTTTAATAACGTACGGATAGAATTACATTCTCGCAATGTGGATCCTAGTATTAATAGTAGGAACGGTAACTTTTAAGATTGTAATAAGGAGCGGAATTCGCTCCTTTTAATATTGTTTAATTTACAATAAATACATTTAATAGTATACTTTTGATATCCAAGGAAGGTGCTTCTAATGAGTAAAGGTATATTATTATTAGTATTAGCAGGTGTTGGCAAGTCACACCTTGACCAAAGATATGATAATGTTATTGATATTGAATCATCATATTATAATTATTTACTTACTAAAGAACAGCTAGCAATGGATATAGAACACATTAAAGGAACGAAAAGAGTAACTAATCCTGAGTTTCCCAAGAACTATGTAAAAGCTATTAAAGAGGCTTTAAATAAATATGATATAGTAACCGCGGCCCTTTCTGTAAAAGTAGCCAATGCACTTGATGAGGAAAAAATAGATTATATGGTGGTTTATCCTCATCTTGATATGGAAGAAGAAATTGTTGAAAGATGTATTAAACGGGGCAATACTGAAGAATTCATTGTAAAGATTAGAAGATGGTACAAAACCAATATTGAGTACTTCAGCAAAACTGACAAACCTAAGATAGTTGTCCAAAAGGGAGAATATCTTGAAGACGTTCTAATTAGGCATGGTTTACTAGAAAAAGTAGCAGTAAAGGGTTAAGTTATAACTCTTTTTTGTTTATTATTAGAGTAATCTTGTAAGTTTTCCTTAAAAAAGGTAAAATAATATCTTAGTTGGAGGAATATAAATGGCAAAATTAGAAGTTAAGAATTTACACGTAAGTGTTGAAGATACAATGATACTAAAGGGTATCAATTTAACTATAAATGAGGGTGAGATACATGCTCTTATCGGTCCGAACGGACATGGTAAGTCAACGCTTCTTTTAGCGATTATGGGTCATCCTAGTTATAAGATTGAAGAGGGAACTATTATTTATGATGGCGTCGAGTTTAATGACCTTAGCGTTGATAATAGATCCAAAGCAGGTGTTTTCCTAGCGATGCAAAACCCTTTAGAGATAAACGGTGTTACTAATATGGATTTCTTTAAAGGCATCATCAATGCTCACCGTGAAACACCGATTGGTCTATATGAGTTCATTAAAGACTTGGAAAAGAATTCTAAAGAAGTTGGCTTCAATTTAGATCTTGCTAGTAGATACCTTAATGAAGGTTTTTCTGGTGGAGAGCGTAAAAGAAATGAACTACTGCAGATGAAACTATTAAAACCTAAACTTGCCCTTCTAGATGAAATAGATTCTGGGTTAGACGTTGATGGTTTAGAAATGGTTGCTAGTACTATAAGTTCAATGATGGATGACAAGAAGCTAAGTGCTTTAATTGTTTCACACTATGTTAAATTGTATGAACAAGTTAAACCAACCTTTGTCCATGTTATTATTGATGGGAAAGTTGCTCTTAGTGGTGATTACTCCCTGCTTGAGAAGGTAAATAAACAAGGGTATGGATGGATTGAAAAAGAGTTAGCTATAAAACTAACCAAAGCTAAACAAAGCCGTCCCTCTTCTGCAGGTTTATGTTTAAATAAGGTGATTAAAGATGAAGAAAATAGTAATTAATAAATCACATATTACTAATAATCTTTTAACTATTAGAGAGGAT
>DUOF01000145.1 GCA_012839015.1 bacterium | reverse complement strand
ATTGTACAAACAAATAATAAACTAGAAAAACGCAGCAAACCACAGAAAAAGGCAGTAAAAAATTGTGATTTTTAACCCTACTGCTGTAAAAGGACGCACGGTTTTTGAAAGTGCGTAAGACCGTTTGAAAAAGTATGGCGTGAAAGTGGCTGAAAACAAAGAGTTTTGCAGGTGGGTGCAGAACTCTTTTGTTTTGTAATCATATTTGGTAAGAAGTGGGTTATATAGTGCTTTCATAGCATTAAATAAGCCTAGATCTCCCAATGAAAAGACATTCTCCCGTTTTAAACTAAATATTAGAAACATTTCTGAAGTCCATACTCCGATTCCTTTGATTTTAGTTAATTCCTTAATTACTTCATAATCTTTTAACTTATGCAGTGGTTCTAAATCTAAGTCGCCTTTATTAATTGATTCTGATAAGTTTTTGATATATGAGATTTTAGGTCTAGATAAACCTGTCTTCCTTAATTTATCGTCCGGTATACTTAGGATACTACCTGGTGTTATTTCATTGTTAATAAGTACTAACACCCTGCCCCAGATCGTATCTGCGGCTTTGACTGATAATTGCTGCCCAATAATAGACCTTAGTAGGTCCTCGTAGTGACTATTAGGATCTATGGGCCCCATATCATCTAAAGGGCCGAATTTATCAATTAAGCTCTTATAACTACATCTCTACTAGAAAGGATATTTAAGTAGTTCTTTCCTTTTTCCATTTGATAAACCCCTCTTTTTAATATGATAACATTATAATAAATAAAAAAGGCTAAACGTTAAGTTATAGCCTTCTTAAATTGTTAGTTAGGTGTTGGGATACCGTAGTCAACGAGGTGCCATTCACCCTTCCAGTAGACTGGTCCCTCTGGATCACTCCATCCAACTACCCATCCTTCTGGTTCTGAGTTAACTTCTGTATAGATTATTAAATCCTTTGTTCTATTAATAGCAATCCATTCCATATTAATTACACTCTCAGGAATAATAATATTCTCTAAACTAGCAACTTTAAAAATAGCGTATTCACCAACAGTAGTAACATGATTTGGTATTAAGTAAGTTTTCTGTGGTCTACCTTCAGGATACTTTAATAAGGTTGTTTGTGACTTATCAAATAATAATCCGCCTTTTGAAGAAAAACTTGAATTGCTTTCATCTACAATAATGGTTTCTAGGTTTACCATATTTGAGAAAGTGCCACTTTTAATGTCTCTTATACTACTTGGAATACCTAGTGTTTTTATATTACTTGCCCCATTAAAGGCATTAATCTTTATTGTACTTATTGGCTTATCGTTATAAATTGATGGGATAATTACACTCTCATCAGTTGATGTTACCTGATATCTATTTAATTGATATGTATCATTACCTAGCAGTTCAAAGTCAAGATTATCTGAGTCAGTATATTTATTAGTCTTTTCAAAAACTGCCGTATACGTCTTATCCTCTGTAGCTCTACCTACCGATGGGGTCCATCCCTTAAAGGTATAACTATAAAAATGTGTTTCTTCTCTTTTAGGTGTTGTACCAGTGAATACTGGTATATCGTTACTAGAGACATTCTCATCGACATAAAGTGTAGTACCATCATCATGCTCCCAAGTAATGGTATAGGTCTCTTTTTCAGAAACACATCCTGCTAATAACAACATAGATAAAAAGACAAAGCTAAACGCTAAATAAAACTTTTTCATAGTTATCCTCCTGATTGGGTTATATAATAATGTTTAAATACACATAAATCATAACGCTATACACTCTTATATTCAACATCTTAAAACAAATAAGAGGCATGTGATAATGCCTTCATTATCAGATTATACTAAGCCATTGTTTTTGGAATTCTTATAAATTAGTTGTTAATCATATAGGATTGTCAAT
>DUOF01000144.1 GCA_012839015.1 bacterium | reverse complement strand
GGGGTAACTCCTAAGAAGTACCCTAGAAGTTATAGTAGAATCAAAAAGAAGCCATTGTAAGGGGATGATGATAATGGCTAAAATTATTTCAATTTTCAATCATAAAGGTGGCGTAGGAAAAACAACCATAGCAATAAACCTAGCCGCATCTTTTGCTTATTTAGGAAAAAGAGTTTTGTTAATAGATTCCGATCCTTTGGGAGGTGCTACCTCAGGTCTTGGTTTTAATAGATATGAATTAAAAAAAGGTCTCTACAATGTGTTGATAACCGATAATGATATAAATGATTTTATAAAGGAAACATCATTAGAAAACCTATTTTTGATTCCTTCAACACCACTACTTTCCGGCGCTGAAATTGAAATGTTGGCCTTATACAAAAATAGCCATTCAAGACTAAAAAATAGACTAGATGTCTTAAAGGAAGACTATGATTATATTATAATTGATTGTGCCCCTGGTATAGGTTTGAATGTGAATAATTTAACCGCTAGTGACTTACTAGTCATTCCTAGCAAAAGTGATTTTCTTTCAAAAGAAGGTTTAAGAGAAACACTAAATACTTTTGAAAGAATTAAAAAATCCTATAATAACGATTTTGAAATAGGGGGGATTCTACTAAACACTTCCCGCAACTATAAAGCTAACCTTTATATTGAAAAGGATATTTATAGGTTGGTTGGAGATAAGGTTTATAACACCACTATCCCTAAGACCATAAAAATACCAGAGTCTCAACTAGAGGGTAAACCACTAATTGAATACTCACCACGCAATAGAGCTACTATTGCATTTATTAAAGTTGCAAAGGAAGTGTTAGTTAATGAATAATAATGATTTTAGTACAAAGGGCGGAAAGTACATTAACTATATTTCTAATTATGAACCAGTTGAAATTAGCCTAGATATGATAGTCCCTAATAGATTCCAACCTCGATTAATTTTTAATGATGTAAAACTAGAGGAGCTAGCAGATTCTATAAAAAGATATGGGATTTTATCTCCTGTTTTACTTCGTAAATTAAGTGATGAGAAATATGAAATTTTAGCTGGTGAGAGAAGGGTAAGGGCTGCTGAGTTAGCAAACCTTAAAAAGATCCCAGCCATTGTTAGTGATTTTAATGACTTTCAGATGATGGAATTATCCATTATCGAAAACATTCAAAGAGAAGAACTTAATCCTATAGAGGAGGCTAAAGCTTTTGAAACTTTAGCTAAATTTGGTGGTTTGAGTCAATCCGAAATAGGTGTACGTATTGGTAAGTCTAGACCTTATATTTCTAATACCATGAGACTTCTAAACCTCCCTGCAGTAGTGCAACAATATGTTGTTAACGGAATACTTACTACTGGCCAAGTGAAACCACTTATAGGTTTAGATAATGATACCGCTATAGATATCGCTAACAGGGCAATCGATAAAGGTTGGTCTGCTAGACAAATAGAAGCTCTTACACACTTGAAGAAGGGTAGTAAACAAAAATTATATAAACCGAAAAACCCTATATATGGACACGCAGCTAAAGTGTTTAAGAAGAGACTAGATACTAAGGTGAAAATAAATGATGGTTTGATTAAGATTTATTTCAAAGATGATGATGATCTAAAGTCAATACTGGAAAAGTTGGGTTAACATGAAGAGGATATTATTAGGTATACTTGCAATCTTAAACTTGTCAATAATAGTTCTAATTGCTTCTACAAAAAACTACTGGTTGATGGGTAGTTTTATATTATCTTTATTCATATCCATCCTTTATATCGTTAGACTAGATGAGGATGCTTTTAAAACGTCTTTGTTTGATGTTTTCACTAGAAGATACACTGATGTAATATTCTTTGAAATTGATTATAAAGATAATATCATTTATTTCATAAACAATGAATTATTAGAAAGTAGTCAAATGTCACTGCAAGAGTTTGCAATTAGGGTACTTAAAATAAACGCAACCTCTTCTGAAATAATTGCAATGTACATTGGTAAATTAGATTTTGATACCT
>DUOF01000143.1 GCA_012839015.1 bacterium | reverse complement strand
TCTAACGCTATTAGTTTTACAGTGCCACTAGTAGTAATAGTTTTTAAATTGTCATCATTACCTAAATGAGCAGGGCTATCAAAGTAATTTATTATACCACTATTCTTTGCTTTAATGACAATCGGGAAATACTCACTAGTTCTACTCAAATAGTAGAAATTGCTAGTATAGTATCCTTTTATCTCATTTTTAAGTTCTAGATTTTCATTTAGGTATGCTATGTCTTTTGTAGCGTCAATATTAAGGGAATTGCGCATGTCTTGATAGTTTAAAATATAATTTGGATCATCACCTTCATATTTAATATCGGTAAGATAGAATAGTTCTACAAAGTCATCTGCTAGTATTTCCTCTGGTTGGATGTAATAGTCATCACTGGAACTATATCTACTAGGTATCCCATCAGGATAAACCTCATCATACTTATCCTTTAGTCTTATTTTTAAGTAATCTTCGTATGAGGCATCACCTTTATAGATCATGTGGTAGAAAGTTGAAACATGTCCGTATTCATGAGCAAAGGTATCCCTTTTAGGTTCATACTGATAGATTCCGTCCATTATTGGATTTAGAAACTCATCCATAGAAGTTATATCATTAATGATGATAGTAGCATATTCTCCACCATAATCGGCACAGCCGCTAATCGTGCTGTATTCTGAATATCCGCACATACTTATTTGATCTGGATAAAATAGAACATACTTTAGGTAATCTTTGTCTTCACTTCTATTACTGTCGCTTTGAAAGTAAGCTATGGCATGTCTTTCAATTAAGTATAAATCATAGGTTGATAAATACTCTCCACCTTCTAGCGACTTAAAAGAAACATAATAGGTTTCATAGGTCGTTGAATAATAAACAGAACCAAGCTCATGGAACTGAGTATTTAAAAAATTATTTTCAATAAGTTCAATTTCAAATGATTCAAGGGTTATAACATCCTCTGGATAAACATTTGAGGTGAATTGAGTCTCACTTATCGGCTCTTCTAAACTTGAAAACAATACATATTCATCAACTGGTGGTACAATAACTTCACCAGGGTTTTCATCGTCCCCTGGAGTATTATCATTAGGGTCTGTATCTATGGTACCATTTTCATTAGGTACTAACTCTCCGGGTGCAAAATCTAAACTAATTTCACAGGCAGAGATAAAAATTGCAACAATTAAAAGAAATATAAAATTCTTTATTTTCATATAAATCACCAATTCTATTGTAACATAGATAAAAGTTTTAAAATACAAAACAAACCATATTTGCTGATAATAATAACGATATACGACAAGATTCACCAATAGATAAAAATGTAGTCTCCAAATTACTATAATCTACTAATCTGGGTCTATATTAAAACTTTCGATAATCTTATCGTAATAATCTTCAATAGTTCTATATTTATTCCTGTTTTCTTCATACACTTTCAAAGTGTTTTCGATGTTTCCAATATATATAAAACCATTTTTGTATTCCTTATCTATGAAGTTATCTGCTTCTTGCTTACCATAATTTAAATCTATATACCTAGCCTTAATGCTCTTATTACATGTTCATTAATGAGGGTCTCCTTAAGATGATATGGGAGTTGCTTCATTTTTTCTCTAATATTGGCAAACACTTTTTGACTTATATGCTCAATATATTTATCAGTAAGTGGATTAATGAAGGGATGTGAGAACTCGTGAACTATCATTGAATCAAACGTGGCAGGGTTACTCCCTATAAAGGTACTTTCTTTTAAATTAGGGGTTAGCCTTATACGTAAGTTACAATAAACATTATTTCCTACTATTGCACCATAGTTACCACCGGTATTATAAGGCAACAAATTAACTAAATAGTTAAAGTTACTATTAATGCCCACGTAATTTCTTACAAACTGCCAAAGCTGTTTATTCTTTATGTGTTCTTCTACCTCATTGATAAACTTATGGTAAAGTTGCTCATTATTTTTATAGTAATCCTCAAAGTTTATTAAATTCACAAACTCAGGTAAACTATCGATTAAATCTAGGACTAATTTATCTAAGTTTAGTCTTTCCTTAAAAGGGTAATCAGCTAGTATTCCTGCCTTAAAGTTTTCATCTAACTGTAAAAATAAATGAACTGGTGATCATAGTTGAAACAGTACTTCTTAATTAATTTGTTGAAGATCTTGATGGTTTTACTTTTCTTGTAGCAAGAAAAATTATTAATTATAAAATCTCGGTATTGATCGTTTCCCTGTTCCTTTACTAGACTCGGATACCTTTTTTTGTATTTAATAATGAGTAAAATTATCCCTAATAACTCAGTTCTTTTATCAACTATTACCTTTATCATCTAGTCACCCCTTTATAAGACAACCTATGTTCTTTAGTTTCAATATTATCTAAACTTTATCTTTAAGATGGATATAGTAATAAAAAAAGTAACCAGCGGTTACTTTAATTAAATTAAGATTATGAGTTACTTCTTATCAATATATCTTTTCTTGATCTCATTAAATAGTAAGATAACTGCTAGTACTATACCAGAGATAATTAAATATCTTTGTGAATAATATAGTAGGGCATTATCCAAACTTAGATCTTCATTTAGTTTTAGGAATTCCACGATAGTTTCACTAAGTCCTGGGGAGAAACTACCAATATAGGCTAACACTAGTGATGCAAGCCAAACTACTAGCACCAAATAAAAAACTATCTTAATAATAATTGCTAAACTTTTGTTGTTTTTTCTATTCATTTTCATCATCCTTACCTATAGATAGTAGCAAAATATATTCTTTCTATCAATTGTTTTCATTTTTTATTTTAGAGGTTAAGTCATTATAGAGTTCACTTCTCTTTAATTCTAAGTCTACACATATTTTAGAAACCGCTTTATACATCTCAAGAAACTTAGTTTCGTTAGTTTCATTTAGATTTTCTTTGTCATTTAAGAAGTTGAAAGCATCATCTAGTAGTTCTCCTAATTCATCAGCGTCTTTATTTACTTTTTGACAATACACTAAGATATATAGGCATTCCTTAATATCAGCATCACGGTATATAAAAGGGCTGTCCTTTTTTAGGTATTCTGATAATAAATTAAATACTGCAAATGTTAGTGAACCAATATATAGTTCGTTACCGACTCCAATTAATTCAATTAGTTTATTATCTAAGCCCTCGTTTTGATCAATAAATGATTTGTTGATGGCCTCTAAACAATCATGAGATTCGATTATAGTGTGGATATAACTAAGTTTATCTTTAACTTTTTTAGACTCAATCATTTTAAGCATCTTCTTATTAGATTCATAATATCTAAAAAGTCCTGAAAGGACTCTCTTTATTACTTTAGGATCATCAAAAAGATGGTCAATCAGGTTACTTAGAAAGCCGTTTTTAAAACTCTTATGCAAATCTAAAAAAGCTTTATCAACTAGATCCTCCTTATATTCATAAGTAGTATGAGCAAGTTCGATAAGCTCGCTTATTTGCTGATTAGATTTAGTTAAGTCTAGTACTATTAAACTGGTATCATTCATAATTTTACTCCTGTTCTATGTTAATAAATTAGTTAGTCTACAAATTTGATTTCTTCGATATCGCTAATAAAATCACTCATTAATATATTAATAGAATGGGAGAAGTCTAACATTCGATTAATATATTTCCTAATAGCGCTTTTCAAAGTTACTTTATCAGTGTCACTAATATTAGAGAAACGGCTTTTATCATTATCTATTCGATAGATTAATTTTTCTAATTCAGTTACAACGGCATCATTTTTATTTAAGATTACTTCAATAAATTGATCGGTGTTCATATTATAGTTCTCAATATAGCAATAAGCCTCTTCAACACTATCAGAATAATAAATATCATATAGTTTCTGGGCATCATCAAAAATAAGTCCATCAGTTAATGAGTCTAAATACCTTTCAAGATTATTTTTCTTATCTTCATAAGCTTGTTCATAACCAAAACTTAAATAGTTCTTGTTTTTAAAGGAAGCAAAAATAGTGTTTATGTCAAGTTTGAACTTTTCAAACTGAAGATCATAAAAAGATAAATATAAATTTCTAGCATCGATAGATAGTTCTTTTTCCTTATCCATGTTATCCCCCACTACAAATATTTTTCAATCTCAGCAAAATCATTAATAACGTATTTTGCTTTGTTTTTAATTAATCCTTCGCTATTTCTAATAGCAAAGGAATTCTCGAACATCTCAAATAAGGTCAAATCATTTTGATCATTGCCTGCGACCAGGACATCACTCTTATCGATTCCCATTTCTTTTATTAGAAACTCTAAAGCTGTCCCCTTAGAAACACCTTTAGGGGAAATCTCTATCGAGGATAGATTTAGATAAAAGTTAAAATACTCACCGAAGTTCTTGATTAAATCATAGTAAATATTTTCTAAGTTTTTATCGACATATATCATCGCCTTGTAAATACTGGTTTCGTCCCTTAAAAGGGTATTAGTTAGCTTTTGACTAATATTAAAAAACTCGCTATATCTTCCACTTCTAAAAATTCTCTTTATATAAGATTTATACATTAAATATTTACTAGTGTTGCCACTTAGAACGATTCTATTTTTATTATCAAACAAGTAGAAATGAATACCACTGTAATTTTCAAGTACGTAGTTGTATAAATGGGTAAGGGCAACTTTCCTTAAAGAATGTCTAAAAATTATCTCACCATCTCTAATAACTAGAGCACCATTAAAACAGATGTAATTTTCTTTAGCATCTAACAATCGATTAATGCGGCGACAGAACCTGTCACCCCTGCCAGTAGCAAAAACAATTTCACCAGGATATCGATTGATTATTTTTTTGTAGCGTTTGTCTACTAAGAAAAATTTACGCTTCGGATAAAGAAATGTACCGTCTAAATCGGTGGCAATAATCTTACTCATTTACTCATCTCCATTTCAATTATACAAAATTTACTTATTTCTAGCACCATTTTGCGAGTATTAATTTTATTAAATACCTTCTCCATTTAGAATACATTTAGGGAAAAGGTAAACTAAAGTAAGAAAGACTATTAGCTAAGGTAACAGTCTTTTTGACTTACAGATCTATTCTGTGAACGTTAAACTGACAATATAGAAAATAAGTGTTATCAGTAGTAGTAAAAGTGGACCCCAAAGAGGAAGTAAAACTAACCACCATGGCCACGTAATAACTCCTATTAATCTAAGAACGATAAGAGCTACTGTAAGTAAACTTAGGAAAAAGAAAAACACTAACTTAATCCAACATAGACATTTTATAAAACAATACCTCCACAACCACAATCTGCGATTGTAATTACAATTCATCTATACACCTCTATATTAAAATATGAGGTTTAATGGTAGCACATGGTTGTTAACCGTCTTTTAAATAAATCACACAAAACGCACACGAATCCAGTGACTATCGCTGATTGATAACTAATTATTAGGTGATAAAAGTGTGTAAATTTAACTTTTATAAAAATTAACAAAATTTTATTAAAAAATGTTTACAATGGGGTCTTTTATGCTATAATGAGGTTGCAGGTGGTAGAAAGTGGTAGAAAGTGGGTGGTAATATGTTAATGGGACAATATCTACATAATATAGATGACAAGGGACGTATTATCATACCAGCCAAACTAAGAGAGAAGCTATCGAGTAAAGTAGTTGTTACCAAGGGCTTTGATGGATGTTTGTCACTATTTTCGCTAGATGAATGGAATAAATTTCAAACATCATTACTGGCATTACCTGCCAATACGATGGATGCACGTAAACATGTAAGGGTTCTTGTAGGAAGTGCTAATGAGGTTGAATTTGATAAGCAAGGAAGAATTAACTTATCAAACAACTTGCTTCAAGGAGCTAGCATTACTAAAGAATGCGTAATTGTAGGAGTATTAAACCGTATTGAGATTTGGTCAAAAGAAATGTGGGACAAGTACTACGAAGATGCGTCTGATTCACTAGAAGAAGTCGCTGAGAAGCTGAGTGGTTATGGAAACTAAGAAGCAAAAACACATTTCTGTGTTATTAAGAGAGTCCATTGATGGACTCAACATTAAAGAAGATGGAACATATGTAGATGCCACCTTAGGGAGGGCAGGACATAGTTCTGAAATTCTTAAAAAATTATCCAGTCAAGGTATGCTATATGCATTCGATCTTGACAAAGAAGCTATTGAGGCATCTAAGTCAAAGCTATCAACAATATCTCCCCGATATGAACTGATACACGCTAACTTCTCAAAAATTGAGGAAGAATTAGCTAATAGAAACGTAAAACACGTTGACGGTATATTATTTGATTTAGGTGTCTCATCTCCCCAGCTTGATAACGGTGAAAGGGGATTCTCATATAACAAAGATGCAAAACTAGATATGAGAATGAATGTAGAACAAACTCTTGACGCTTACACTGTTGTTAATACCTATACGGAAGCTAAGTTATATGAAATCATTTCTAAGTATGGAGAAGAGAAGTTTGCTAAAAGCATATCAAGGAATATTGTAAAACAAAGAAAAGAAAAGGATATCGCTACTACTCTAGAACTAGTAGAAATAATTAAAAAAAGCTTCCCACCTTCTAAACTAAGAGAAGGTCATCCAGCCAAAAGAACCTTTCAAGCTATAAGGATCGAAGTAAACGATGAATTAAACAATATAGAAACTGCTCTAAGAAAAGCGGTTAACCTATTAAATAAAGGAGGCAGGATAGCAGTAATAACATTTCATTCATTAGAAGACAAAATAGTCAAAAAGATCTTCAAAGAAGTCTCAGAAGGCGAGAAGTGGAACAAAAATATGCCACTTGGCTTACCAACAGAGAATAAAGTTAAATACCAGGTAGTAAACAAAAAGGTTATCTTACCTAGTGAAGAAGAACTAACTGAGAACAGACGTTCACACAGTGCAAAACTAAGAATTTTAGAAAAAATATAGAAAAGGGTGGTTACAATGATTATTAAGAAGAAAATGAAAACAAAAATTGATTATCAAATAAGGACATTTGCTATTTGTGTAAGCATGATTACTTTGTTTACTCTAATATTTGTTGTACCAAGAATAAACACTGTTGCCAATGAAAACGTTGTCATGAAAGAAGAATTAAATGAAATTGAATCAGTTAATATTAAGTTAATTGAAGAAATTACTGTGAAAACTGCACAAATAAAGAATAACGACTAAAAGCTATAAACATATAGCTTTTTTATTAATTTTTTGTACTAACTAAATCTAGTTAGTATTTTTTATTTGCTTTATTCGTATATTTTCTTGAGGTGGAAAGATGATTAGTGAAAAACATGCTAATTTCATCATAAATACCGGGGACGCCAAAAGCAAAGATGTGCTTTATTTAATTGAATTAATTAGGAAAAAAGTGTATCATTACAGTGGTATCAAACTAATAAGGGAGATAATAGTTATCGATCGGAGGTAGTTTAATTGCAAAACGACACTGCTGCTTTCACAACCAAAACATTTTCCTTAGACGTTCAAAGAGAAAACTATCAAAAACGTAGAAGGAACCGAAAAAAAGCACGTTTACTACTGGTACTTGTTATCTGGGCTTTAATTGGCCTATATTTTATCTTGCCTGTTTCTCGAGTAGGTAAGATTACCTACACTGGTAATGTATATATTAGTGATGATGAATTAAATGAAATTATGGATATTAATGAGCGCAGTTTACTGTTACTTATTGATGAGACTAAAGGGGTTGAGCTATTAAATGAACACCCTTATGTTAGTTATGTAAGATTTAAAAGAACACCGTTTAATATAAGTATTCACATTGAAGAGATCGTACCGATAGGATATCAAGACAATCTACTTTTGCTAAGCAACGGTAAAACAATTAATAAACATGAATATCATTATTATAATGATTTAAATAATTTGCCATTAATTAGTGGTCAACTAGATGCTGAAACTAAATTACTGCTCATTAGTAAGATGGCTAAACTCGACACTAAAGTCCTAAATAATATGCTAGAGATAAGCCTAGAACCAATCGGCTCATCTTCCTTTTATTATGCTAAGACATTATTTTTAGATGATAACGAGAGTTATTTATTAATTACCAATGAATTAAACTACCTAGACACTAAACTTTCGCTAGAGAAATATGAAGAAATAGTGGAAAAAGTTGGTCAATATATAGAAGAAAATGATATAATTACAAGTGTAGACAATCCGGTAAGTATAAACTGTTATTTACTAGAAAATAAATGTCCAATTGATTGAATAGGTGATTAAATGAATAGAAATCAAATCTTTACTACTTTGGAATTAATTGATGGTCAAATTAGACTAACTGTTGGAGAGTTTTTTAATTCAAATTTCTACATTTACGATGTTTTCACTAGTTCTTCTAAGGGACTAGCAGGAGAACAAATAGTAGATGAAAAAGAAGTTATCGACACACTTAATTCACTTCTAGCACTTGCAAGACGTAAGATTGAGATAGACATAAATAGCGTTTCACTGTGCCTTCCTTCTTATAGTATTACTATTTCAGAAAGAACTGCGACTTCTCCGGTAAACGGTAAAAATTCACTAATAACCCAAACTGATATTGATAACGCTATTAGAATCGCGTATAAATCAAGGGTTGAAGAGGGACAAGAAATAATTGAAGTCATCCCAATCGACTTTACAGTAGATAATGACGAAACCCATAATTTTGTACCACTTGGATATAGATCTTCTACTTTTAAAATACGTTACAACTTGTTAACTCTACCAAAAGAACTTATTAATACTTATAAGAGAATTATTAAGGCTTGTAATTTAAAAGTTGAATACCAATTCCTTGATACTATTTGTCTTTATGAAGGTGCATTTAGTGAAGATGATCTAGATATTGCCGTGCTGGATCTTTCTAGATTCACCACTAGACTAAACATCTATAGAAAAGGACGTTTGTTAAAATATATTTCTCTTGGAGAAGGTATTGAAAGTATTATAAAAGAGGTGGCAACTACCTATAATATGGAACTTGCTCAGGCCCGTGAATTAGTATTAGTAAATGGTAATGCTAGGAGTGAACTAGCTAGCGATTATTCTATCTATAAATCAGAAATAAATGGTAGAGTAAGTTATCTTAGTGAGAGGGAACTCTCTAAAATAATCGAAGCTAAATTAAATGCTTTGCTAGAGCAAGTGCTTAGTGAAACTAATAATCTCTTGTTTAAGGATAAGTTTGAAGTAGTTATTTGTGGCTATGGTAGTGAGATTAAGAATTTAGATGCTAAATTCTACCAACTAGCTAAAGTCGAAACTAGTGTGGCTAAATCTAATGTTCTAGGGATTACTAAAGCCAATAATATCCAAACTTATGGACTTATTAAACTCACTTATAATAATCTAGGACAAAAGGGATATAAAAATTTACAAATAGAAAATGAAAATGATATAATCACTAATGAAGGTAATAAAGAAAAAGAATTCTCTAATTTTGATACTTTGACTTTAAATGAAGATGATCTATAAGGGGGAGCAACTATGACTGAAAATTACGGACAAAAACCACTTTGCACGATTAAAGTAATCGGTGTTGGTGGGGGTGGCAACAACGCTGTCAACCACATGTTAGAAGAAGAAATTGAAGGGGTAGAATTTTGGGTTGCTAATACCGACATTCAAACACTTTATAAATCTAAGTGTCAGAATCGAATAATTTTAGGACATAGTATTACCAAAGGACTAGGAGCTGGGTCAAATCCAGAAATTGGTAGGGAGTCTGCTATTGAGAGTGAAGAGGAGATAAAAGCCGCTCTTGAAGGTGCTGATATGATTTTTATTGCTGCAGGAATGGGTGGAGGCACTGGTACTGGGGCAGCGCCAGTTATTGCAAGAATTGCTAAAGAACTTGGTGCGCTTACTATTGGAGTGGTTACTAAACCATTTACCTTTGAAGGTAAAACTAGAGGTTTCCAGGCTAGCGAAGGTGTACAAGCCCTTAAAGAACATGTTGATTCACTAATTATAGTTTCTAATGATAGATTATTACAAATCGATGGCGAAATGCCATTTAGTAAATCATTTAAGAAAGCTGACGGTATTTTGACTCAGAGTGTTAGAACCATCACAGACTTAATTGGTACTACCGACTTTATTAATAGTGACTTTGCTGATGTGAAGACTGTTATGCAAAATAAAGGTATTGCCATGATTGGTTTTGGTACTGGTAATGGCCCTAATAAAGTTAGCGATGCTACTAACAAGGCTATTTCTTCTCCTCTACTAGAGGCTTCCTTCGCTGGTGCTAAGAATGCCATCGTTAACGTTACTGGGGACACAAGTTTATCCCTATTTGATATTAATGATGTAATAGAAATTATTAATGATGCAGCAGGCAGCGACATAAATGTAATTTTGGGTGCCTCTCAACATGAATCTATAGAAGATCAAATCAAAGTATCAATCATTGCTACTGATTTTGATGAGGACTATATTAGAGAGAATTATACCCTAGTTAGAAATACTAAGATCGAACAAACAACTTTAGATATTGGAGACACTAGTAGTGAAACAACTAGTGATGAAGAGGATTTAATTCCTGAGTTTCTAAAGTAGGAAATATTATGAGACAGTATTTTGCAGTTAACAAAGAGGGAGATTATTTTACCTTTAACGAGGGTGATGATCACCATATTTTAAATGTGTTAAGACTTAAGAATAATGATGAGATCTATGTTAATTATGAGAGTAAGACATATTTATGTACCCTTGAAATAAGTGAACAAGTAAAAGCTCTTATTAGTAGTGAAACTAATATCGATAATGAACTGCCTAGTAAGATTAATCTAGTTTACGCGTTAGTTAAAGGGGATAAATTTGATTTAGTAGTTCAAAAAACTAGTGAACTTGGTGTAAGTAGGATTATTCCTTTTGATGCTAAAAGGAGCGTCGTTAAGATAGATAAGAAGAAACAAGACGCTAAAGTCGCTAGATGGCAAAAAATTGCCATCGAGGCTTGTAAACAGTCAAACCGTAGCAGTCTTGTAGAAGTGACAAGTATTGCTACTTTAAAAGAACTTGTAAAATATAAGAGCGAACTAAACCTAATTGCTTATGAAAGTGCTAGCGAGGTTAATACTTCTATCTTGTATAGTTTGCTTAAAAAGCAATACAATGACATAACCCTAGTTGTCGGACCTGAGGGCGGATTTAGTGAATCAGAGGTTGAGTTTCTAAAAGATAATGATTTCATTGAAGTATCACTAGGAAAAAGAATCCTAAGAAGTGAAACAGCACCGATATATTTACTTAGTGTAATTTCGTTTATGTTAGAAAGAGGCAGTAATGATGAAGAAATATAAAATAGTTACCTTAGGTTGTAAGGTTAATTCATATGAATCAGAGGCTCTGGCCTTGATGTTAGAAGAACGCGGATATCTTCCTTCTCCTAAAGATGGCATCGCAGATGTGTGTCTTATAAATACTTGTAGTGTTACTTCAAGAAGTGATGCTAAAAGTAGGCAAAGGATAAGACACTTAATCAGAGAAAATCCGGGCACAATTATGATAGTTATGGGATGTTATAGCCAACTTAACTATCAAGATATAGCGCGTATTGAAGGTGTTAGCATCATTATTGGTACTAATCATCGCTCTTCTATACCTAAACTAATAAAAGAATATGAAGAAACTAATACTCAAATCATTAAAGTAGATGATTCTAAGGAATTTAGCGAGTATGAGAACTTAAGTGTTATTAAGTATAGTGATAACACTAGGGCCTATGTAAAAATACAAGATGGTTGCGATAATTATTGTAGTTATTGTATCATTCCCTATACTAGGGGTCGGGTCAAATCTAGAAATAAGGACTCTGTTTTAAATGAAATAAATTCCCTAGTTAAGAATGGTTACAAAGAAATTGTTCTAACCGGTATCCATACCGGAGGGTATGGTTTAGACTTCGATGACTATTCTTTTGGAGATCTTTTAAAAGATATAGTTAATGAAGTAAAAGACCTAAAAAGGCTTAGAATTTCATCGATTGAAGTCCATGAGATTACCGATGAGATAATCGAGTTAATGGCTACTACTAGAGTTATCGTTGATCATCTACATATACCTTTACAATCAGGAAGTAACAACGTTCTTAGAAGAATGAACCGTAAGTATGATAAAGACTATATTATTGCTAGACTTAAAAAAATCAGAGATAATTTTAAAGATATTGCAATCACTACCGATGTCATCGTTGGCTTTCCTGGTGAGAGTGATGAGGAATTTGAAGAAACTGTCGATACAATTAATAAAATAGGTTTTGATGCAATACATGTCTTTCCCTTCTCTAGTAGAAAGGGAACACCTGCTAGTAAGATGAGCGGGCAAGTAACTAGCAAAATAAAAAAAGAGCGTGTAAACAAACTTCTAGAAATCTCAAAGCAGGCTAACTATGAATACGCTAATAGATTTATTGGTAGTGAAAGGGAAGTGCTTTTTGAAACAGTTGATTCAAAAGGTAAACTTAAAGGTCATACAACCAACTATTTGATAGTTAAGGTAGACGGTGATAAATCACTAATCGGACAAATAAAGAATGTCTTAATTAAGGGATTTGATAAGGACTCTAAAGATAATGAGCTACTAGGAGAGATAATCCATGAATAACTATGCTAAATATATTGATCACACCTACTTAAAAGCTGATGCTACTAATGAAGATATTAAGAAGTTATGTAGTGAGGCGATTGAATACGGGTTTTACAGTGTTTGTATTAACCCGGCCCATGTCCCCCTTGCTAAATCATATTTAAGCAACAGTGAGGTAAAAGTCTGCACGGTCGTTGGTTTTCCACTTGGTGCTAACATTATAGAAACTAAAGTATTTGAAACTAAGAAAGCGATTGAAGATGGGGCAGATGAAATAGATATGGTTATTAATATCTCAGCCTTAAAGGACAATAACTTCGATTACTTAGAAAGTGAGATCAGAAGTATTAAAAGTATTTGTGCTAACAAAGTTTTAAAAGTGATTATTGAAACTGCTTACTTAAACAAAGAAGAAATTATAAAGATAACTAAGTTACTTAGTGATGTTGGAGTAAACTTTATTAAGACTTCTACCGGATTTGCTTCTAGAGGTGCTAGTATCGATGACATTTTAACCATTAAAAGTGTCATCGATACCAACCTAGAGATCAAGGCCAGCGGTGGTATTAGATCATTCCCAGAATTTAAGCAATTTATCGATTTAGGGGTGAAGAGGGTTGGCACCTCAAATGGTATTAAAATATTAGAAGAAGTTAATAATTGACAAAATTTGATGGTTTTAGTCGAATTTACCCCGAAAATGATTAAAAGATTAAAAAATATATTGATTTTATCAAAACCGTTATATATAATTTATATTCGTTAGCTAGTTGCATCAGGAGGAGGGAAATTAAATGCCAAAAATATCAGTTCATGATAATGAAGATTTAGATGACGCTCTACGTCGTTTTAAACGTTCAGTATCAAAGGCAGGAACTCTTGCTGCTGTTAAAAAACGCAAGTATTACGTTAAACCTGGAGTAAAAAGAAAATTAAAATCTATTGAAGCTAGGAAGAAGAGTAAAAAACGTAGATAATTGAATAATTTTTAAATATTTGATTAAAATATGAATGTAGATATCGAGATCTACAAAAATCCTCGTTTGAGGTGCTACTAACGAACTCAAGTTAGTAACAATGAAAGGGACTCATTATATGGGCCTTTTTCTTTTTTTGTATAAATTATTGATAACAGAACATAATACTATTGTAGATATGATTATCTACAAGAAACCCTTTTTTATAAAGGTCGATTATTAAAGTGGTCGGAATGGTTTAAAGCCATGAATGGAAAAGACTCAAGCGAGTATTTTTCATATAATAGATGAATTTAAATATTGTATTTGACTACTAGTTCAGATAATTTTGTAATTGAATTATAAATTAATCGGAGGAATAATAATGTGTTTGGATCTAAGAGAAGAAAAGAGAGAATTAAACAACAAGAGTATATGAATGATAGGATTAGAATGATTGAACATTATATTGAACATGCTGCTCCTAAATATGAAGCTTATTTAAGTGTCGGTGATGAGATAACCCTTAATGAGTTTTTAGATGTAAGAGAAGCTATCGATAAATTTTATAAGGATGGTAGCCAACAAGTAGAACTTTCTAAATTAAACTATGACTTTGTTAAAGTTAAGATGCTAGAGAGTTTTGAAAAGGAACATCCTGGAAGAATATCAAAAGATAATTGATAACATGAAATCAATTTCTCTAGATCCTGAGGGAATGGTTAAACTTTATAATGATAAAAGTGACCTAGGCAATGTAACAGTAAAGAAAGCAAAAGATTTTAAGAGTCAACTATTAAATGCCGTCTTTGATTGCAGAGAAGAATTTGGTTATAATTTTTATGATAATTTATATAGTAGTTATCTAGAATATATAAGGGAATTAGAAAATACAAAAATAAGAGACATTAAAGAATTAGATCCAAAACAAGCTTTTGGAATATTGTTCAAGAAAACTAGTGAAAGATTATCTAGGGAAGAAGAAAACGAAGTTGAGGTTAATATAACTAGATAAAATAATCGGTATATGATGATAAATTCCGGCTATAATTATAGTGTAGACAGTCGTCTACACATAGATGATGATCATTAATTTGATTATCGATTAAAAGTGACTTAAAATGTCAGTAGAAGAAGGGCTCTTAGGAGTCCTTTTTCTTCTCCTTGACCCAAAGATCTAACTTTTCTAGATTGTGTAACATTAATAGGAAGTTACTCCTGCTGGAAGGATATTTATTATACAAGTCATTAAGTAGAGTCTTCATGTTTTCTCTCTCGGTGTGTTTATCATTAGGACAAGTTGATTCTACTATTGGTAAATTAAATTTATTACTAGCATGTATTATATCTTTTTCACGTACATAGACAAATGGTCTAATAAAGGTGGTGTCGGTACGGTCTAAATACATTTTAGGTTTAAAGGTGGCGATTTTTCCACCAAAGATTGAGTTCATTAGTAATGTTTCTATTGCATCATCAGCATGGTGAGCAAAGGCCACCTTATTGCAGTTAAACTTATTAGCACCTTCAATAACAATTGCTTTTTTTATTTTAGAACAAATAGAGCAAGGAAGTTTTCCATCTTTAGTCTTATTAGCTTTTAAGATATCATAGGTATTTGAAGGCATGACTTCAATTTTAATACCAAGATCTTCATAGTATTCAAGCATCTTAGTAATATCCATATTAGGAAAACCCATCTTGATATGGATTCCGATTACTTCAAAGTGTTTTCTTTTAGAGACTACTTTTTTATAAAGATTAAGAATGTATAAAAGCAGTAAGGAATCCTTACCTCCACTTATACCAACGGCGATTCTATCACCGTCTTCTATAAGAGAATAGTCTTCATCTGCTCTTCTAACACTTGCTATAATACTTCTTGGATAATACAACTCTAACACTTCCTTTAAATAATAATATTAATTATAATATAGACACTGCAAAAAAGCACACAAGGAGTTGTATTTTATGGATAAAATTTTATTAATAGATAAACCAGTCGGTATCGGGAGTACTGATGTTGTAAGAATAGTTAAGAGATCTCTTGGTATTAAGAAGGTCGGTCACTGCGGGACCTTAGACCCACTGGCTGAGGGTCTTTTAATAGTAGTCACCGGAAAGGCTTGCAAAATTGCTAGATTCATTGAAGATGGGATAAAAGAGTATATTGCCACGATAACTTTTGGTAAGTCTTCACTTACTTTAGATGCAGAAGGACCTTTTAGTGATGAACAAGAGGTGAAAAAGGTCAGCACTGAGGCAATAGACAAAGTATTAGATTCCTTTGTAGGTAACATCTCACAGACCCCACCGATTTACAGTGCTCTTAAGGTAGATGGTAAGAGACTCTATGAATATGCAAGAGAAAACAAAGAAGTAGAAATAAAATCAAGAGAAGTAGAAATTTATGAACTAGAATTAATAAATTATGATATTAATACACTTACATTTAGATGTGTTTGTTCTAAAGGTACTTATATCAGGACTTTGGCACAGGATATAGCTAGCAAACTTGGCAACTTAGGTTATGTTTCTTATCTAAAAAGAACTGCAATTGCTGAGCTTAGAGTTAAGGACGCTAATAGTATAGAAGACATAAAAAATGGTAATTTCCAAAGTATTAACATGTATGAAGCTCTAAAGAATTATAAAATGATTGAAGTAAACGATGATGTTGCTGAGCAAGTAAAACAGGGTAAAACAGAGTCACTAAAATACAAGGGACAATATGTTATAGTTGATAAATACAAGAGTGTTATTGCTATGTGTGAGAATAATAAGATATTAAGAGGTTTATTTTAATTAAATAATACCAAGTAACATAAACTAAAATTACTTATGGCTATGTATCAAATTAACTAAATACTGGAGATAAACGATTGAATAACCATCTTCAAAGGTGTAAAATTACCTAGAGGTGGAAATTGTGGCGAAAAAAATATTTAAAAGAGAATTTGCTGGTAGAGAAATAATTGTAGAAGTAGGAGAAATTGCTAAACAAGCTGGAGGTTCAGCTTTAATTAGATATGATGAAACAGTAATTCTTTCAACCGCGACAGCGAGTAGGGAAGCTAAGGATTTAGACTTTTTTCCTTTAACTGTTTTATTTGAAGAGAAATTATATGCAGTTGGTAGAATCCCTGGTGGATTCTTAAGAAGAGAAGGAAGGCCAGGCGAACATGCAACACTGAGTGCTAGATTAATTGATAGACCACTTCGCCCTTTGTTCCCTGAAGGTTTTAGAAACGAAGTTCAAGTAGTTAACTCTGTTTTATCTGTTAACCAAGATGCAACTCCAGAGATGACAGCCATGTTTGGTTCAAGTTTGGCAGTGTCTATAAGTGACATTCCTTTTGATGGTCCAGTTGCAGGAGTTTATGTTGGAAGGGTAGATAACAAGTATATTATTAACCCTAGTGTTGAACAAATGGAAAAATCTGATATCAACCTAGCAGTAGCGGGTACTAAATACGCGATTAACATGGTTGAAGCAGAAGCTAAAGAAGTTAGTGAAGAAGCAATATTAAAGGCGATTGCGTTTGGTCATGAGGCTATTAAAGAATTAATTGCCTTCCAAGAAGAAATTATTAAGGAAGTTGGAAAAGAAAAAAGAACTGTTGAGTTATATACTCTAAGTGAAGACTTACAAAAAGAAGTAAGTAGTCTAGCTAAAGATAGACTTTTAGAAGCAGTTAAGATTACTGAGAGCAAACTTAAAAGATATAACGCTATAGATGATATTAAAGATAGCGTTATGGAAGATTATTCTAATAGAAATTATGAAAACGATACTGAAAAGAAAGCTACACTTAAACAAGTAAGAGACATTCTCGATGATATTGTTAAGGTAGAAGTTAGAAGACTAATTACCCAAGATAAGATAAGACCTGATGGAAGGGGGATTGAAGAGGTTAGACCTCTAGATTCTCAAATAGATCTTCTTCCTAGAACTCATGGTAGTGCTCTTTTCACTAGAGGAGAAACTCAAGTTCTATCAGTAGTAACTCTAGGTGCTCAAGGAGATGAGCAAAAGATTGATAATGTTACCGAAGAAGAAAGTAAACGTTTCATGCATCACTATAACTTCCCGCCATTCTCCGTCGGAGAAACAGGAAGAATGGGTTCTCCTGGCAGAAGAGAAATTGGGCATGGTGCTCTAGGTGAAAGAGCCCTACTTCAAGTTATTCCTAGTGAAGAGGAATTCCCTTATACTATTAGAATAGTTAGTGAAGTTTTAGAATCAAATGGTTCTAGTTCACAAGCTTCTATTTGTGCATCAAGCTTAGCCTTGATGGCTGCCGGTGTACCAATTAAGTCACCGGTTGCTGGTATAGCTATGGGACTTATTACTAACGGATCACTAGATTCTGGTGCTCCTTATACAATCCTAACTGATATTCAAGGTATGGAAGATCACCTTGGAGACATGGACTTTAAAGTTGCTGGTACTAAAAATGGTATTACTGCCTTACAAATGGATATTAAAATAACAGGTATTAATGAATCTATCTTAACTGAAGCTCTAGAACAAGCAAAAAAGGGTAGAGAAACCATCATGGCTAATATGTTAGCTACTATAAATGAACCTAGAAAAGAAGTTGGTAAATATGCTCCTAAAGTTGCTACAATGAAAATTGGAATAGACAAGATTAGAGATGTTATTGGTTCTGGTGGTAAGGTTATCAATGAGATCATTGAAAAATGTGATGGTGTTAAGATTGATATCGAAGATGATGGTAGAATAACTATCTATCACCAAGATATAGCAGCAATCAAAAAAGCACTTGGGTTTATTGAAAAATTAACTAAAGAAGCCAAAGTTGGTGAAATATATGAGGGTACGGTAGTTAGAATTGAAAACTTTGGTGCCTTTGTAGAACTATTCGAGGGGACGGATGGATTAGTTCATGTTTCTAAGATGAGAAATGAAAGAGTAGAAAATCCACGTGATGTAGTAAAGGTTGGTCAGGTAGTTAAGGTAATCGTAACTGAGATCGATGACAAGGGAAGAGTAAACCTTTCCATGAAAGATTTAATTAAAGAAGAAAGTGAAGACAAGGGTGAATAAACACCCTTTTTTTATACTGTCTAGATAGACATATTACAGTCAAATTTTAAGGTGAAAAACAATCGACAATATTTTCTTTTTAGTTATTATTCTGTTAAGGAGAAAAAGTATGAATAGAATAATTAAAAATATTTTCGTTGTTTTTTTAAGCCTGTTAGCCTTGACAGGATGCTTTAAAAAGGATATTAATGACTACAAACTGAATGAAAAGTATGAAATGGTTTCTACTTCAAATGGATGGATCTATGATTATGCATTCATCGAATTTAAAGAAGATAAACTAACAATGACTTACAAGGCATCAAGTGAGGAAATCTCCCATTCTGAGGAGACTTACACTTTTACTAGAAAAGGAAACACACTAGAATTTTTAGTTGAGGGAAGAGATGGCAAAATTATATGGGCTATTGACTTAACTTCTGACACTACTCTAAACCTTACTCAAGATGAATACACACAAAACTATCAAAAAACTGATAAAGAAATTCCGGCTGCATAGTAATAACAAAGGCTAATGTTTTATAATAAAGTTAAGCTTAATCTGCTTAACTTTTTTATTTAAAGGACAAACATAAGACAAATAAGGTTTGTATTATGTTAAAATAATTAAGGTGATACAAATGATTAGTTTTTTAAGGGGAACAATTTACAATATTTTGCTTAATTCACTTATTATCGATGTTAATGGTATCGGTTACGAAGTATTCGTATCTAATAGTGAGCGTTATAAACTTAATGATGAGGTTATGATCTATACACATCAGCATGTAAGGGAAGATGAGAATAGTTTATATGGCTTTTCTACTTTAGAGGAAAAACAAACATTTATTAAACTTATCAGCGTTAAAGGCATCGGAGTTAAAACAGCGATGGGTATCATGTCTAGGAGCTCAATTGAAATGTTAACAGAGTCAATTGAAACTGGTAATGTCGGTTATTTAAAGACACTACCTGGGATTGGACCAAAGGCTGCACAACAGATTATTTTAGACCTAAAAGGTAAATTAAAGGTCGAGGTAAACACTCCCCTAGCTCATGAATCAGTAGTCTTTAAAGAAGCTAAAGAAGCGCTGAGGGCTTTAAATTTTAAGGTTAGTGAAATAGACCGTGCTTTAGCTAGCATAAAAGATGAAAATATAAGTGTAGATGTGTGTATTTTAAAAGCCTTGCAATTTTTAAATAAGAAATAGGAGGAATTTAAGTGGAAAGAATTATTGAAGTTAATAAATTAAGGGATGACAATGAAGACATTGCCCTTAGACCTGCTACTCTTGATGAATATGTAGGACAAAGCAATATGAAGAGCAATCTAAGGGTCTTTATGAGTGCCGCTTTAAATAGGAAAGAGACCCTAGATCATGTGTTACTATACGGGCCTCCCGGACTTGGTAAGACAACCCTGGCTTATGTGATAGCCAATGAAATGAAGGGTAATATTAAAGTAGTTAGTGGACCTTCAATTGAGAAATCAGGTGATTTAGCTGCTATTCTAGCCACCCTTTCACCAGGGGATATTCTCTTTATTGATGAAATACATAGGCTTCCTAGGATTGTCGAAGAGGTGCTTTATTCTGCTATGGAGGATTTTACAATATCTTTAGTAGTAGGTAAAGAGCGAGAAGCGCGTTCAATTACCATCGATTTACCCCCGTTTACTTTGGTGGGCGCAACCACTAGAGCAGGTGATCTTTCCTCTCCTTTAAGAGACCGTTTTGGAATAGTATTTAAACTTGAATATTACAATGAACTAGAACTACAACAAATAATTAAAAGAACTGCCAGGGTATTTGATTATCCTATCGAGGATGCCTCTTCAGTATCGATTGCCAAAAGATCTAGGGGTACCCCTAGAGTGGCCAATCGTTTATACAGGAGGGTTAGAGACTTCGCTACGGTAGAAAAACTAAGCATAATAAATGAAGAAATAACCAAAAAAACCCTCACTGCTTTAAAAGTAGATGAGTTAGGTTTAGATGATGTAGATATCGCTTATTTAAGAGGAATCATCGAAAGGTTCAAGGGTGGGCCGGTTGGAGTAGAGGCAATCGCCCTTGCTATTGGAGAAGAGGTAACCACACTAGAAGATGTTTATGAACCATACTTACTCCAAATAGGAATGATTAATCGAACTCCTAGAGGTAGGGTAGCTACCGACAAGGCTTATAAACACTTAGAAATAGACTATCAAGAAAGACTCTTATAATTTAGGCCTTCTTTAGGTTTACCCCAAATACTGTACCTATTAGTATTAGTAAGCCTTTTGAGATTAAAATTAGAATTTGTCTAAATCCTTCTAGTGAACTACCACTAATTAAATATAAACAAAAATAAAGTATTATAAATACTAATCCATTAAGCAGTCCCTTTGACTCTTGTTTTATCCCAAGAATCATCGCTCCTAGGAAAAAAGACCCTAAAGATAATACTAAAAGTGTTATATATAGGGCATTACCATTAATTAGATTTTTGTGTTTTAAAAAAGCTAAGATAAGGGAATAAATAAAACTAGATAGAAAGATAAAAGCTAAACTTACTAAATATGATTTAAGTGTTTTTTTCATAAAAGAAATACCTCCTAGTAAAATATATGTCTTTTACTTCTATTTAGAAGGAGAAAGTTAATGAGATATGTTGATTTAATTATTAAGACTTTAGTTTTCTTAACTAGTCTATGGTTTTTCTTGAGGATAATGGGAAAAAGGGAAGTAGGACAATTAAATGCTTTTGATATAGTAGTCTTTTTTATGCTTTCTGATATCTTCTCGGTTGCAATCGAAGATCCTGATAAAAAAATTATGGAAGCATTAGTACCGATAATGGTTATTGTCTTAACTCAGTTAACCATCTCCCTCTTAGTGCTTAAGAGTAACAAAATAAGAACCTTCCTAGAACAAGACCCCGCCTTTATTATTAAAAACGGGAAAATTGATCAAAAACTAATGAAGAAGGAGAGATATAACGTTGATGATTTGATGCAACAGTTAAGAATCTCGGGGGTAGATTCTATAAGTGATGTAAAGTTCGCTGTATTAGAGAACTCTGGTGTCTTAAGTGTAATTCAAAAAGGTAAAGAGAAGACTCTTGTGCCTTTTCCAATTATAAGAGATGGTGAAATAGATAAGGTTGTTTTAAAACAATCAGAAAAGGATGAACAATGGGTGAAGAAGGAAATTAAGAAACAAGGTTATTTAGATGTAAGTGAAATTTATATTTGTATTATTGAGAAAGATGATAAATTACTAATCATCCCTAAAGCTAAGGAAATAAAGTAAAACTAATTAATTAGGGATAATTAATTAAATAAACAAGTTAAAATTGTTATACTAGTGTTGGAGGTAGTAGAATGATTGACGAAAAATTAATAGAGAGAATAAACTATCTAGCTAATAAAAAAAAGACAAGTGGTTTAACAAAAGAAGAGACGATTGAACAACAAGAACTTAGGAAAGAATATTTGCAATTATTTAAGGAAGGTTTTAAACAACAACTTTCTGCTTACAAAGTAGAGGATAAGAAAGAATGATCCAATCAATTAATGAGTTGAAGATGTTAGCGATGGACTCTATTTCTAAAGCTAACAGCGGACACCCAGGCATGGCGCTTGGTAGTGCCCCAGCGATGTATGCTTTATACAACAATATAATAAATGTTAACCCAAGCGAAGATAAATGGATTAATCGAGATCGCTTTGTTTTGGCAAGTGGTCATGCTTCTGCATTACTATATGGTATTTTACATTTAAGTGGTTTTGATATAAGTATTGAAGAATTAAAGAAATTTAGACAAGTTAACTCGATTACCCCAGGACACCCCGAAATTGAACTTACTAAAGGAGTAGATACTACTAGTGGTCCTTTAGGGCAAGGAATACCGATGGCGGTTGGTATGGCTCTAGCAGAGCAAATATTAGCGAGTAAGTACAACAAAAAGGATTTAAATCTAATTGATCATTATACTTATGCTTTATGTGGAGACGGAGATATGCAAGAAGGGGTAACTCAAGAAGCAATCTCCCTTGCAGGACACCTAAAACTAAATAAACTAATTGTTTTATATGATAATAATGATGTAACTCTAGACGGACCTTTAAATAATTCATTTAGTGAAGATGTTCCTAAACGCTTTACTGCTTGCAATTGGAACGTTATTAAGGTGAGAGATGGTAATGATGTTGAAAGACTACTACGTGCCCTAAAAAAGGCTAAAAACAGCACTAAACCAACTCTAATCATGTATAAATCAATAATTGGTATGGGTTCAGTCAATGCTGGCAAATCACTTACCCATGGAGCACCACTTGATGCGGATGATTTAATCCAGTTAAGAGAGAGCCTAGGCGTCAGCAATGAACCTTTTGAAATTAGTGAAGAGGTTTATCTAGACTTTAAAGAGAACTTAGGTAAAAGAGGTCAAGAAGCCTATGAAAAATGGCTTACTATAGTAGAACAATATAAAGAAAAGTATGCTAGTGATTATGAAGCATTTGAAAGGGCAATAAATAGTGAAATAGATTTCACTTCAATTGATAATTATCCAATTGATCTAGATAATAATATTGCTACTAGGAATGCCTCGGGTAAATTCCTTAATTTACTAAGCAAAGACAATGATTTTATTATCGGTGGTAGTGCGGATGTGGCTAGTTCTACCAAAACATACCTAGAACATTCTAGTGCTATAACTAGTACTAACTTTATTGGCCAAAACATTAATTTTGGAATAAGAGAATTTGCTATGGCTAGTATTAGTAACGGAATGCTACTTCATGGTGGTGTTAAACCATTCATTGGTACGTTCCTAGTCTTTGCAGACTATTTAAAACCTGCTTTAAGACTAGCTAGTTTAATGTCACTGCCTTTAATCTGTCTGTTCTCACACGATTCAATCGCAGTCGGAGAAGACGGCCCGACTCATCAACCAATCGAACAGTTAGCAATGCTTAGAAGCATCCCTAACTTCTCAGTTATTAGACCTAGTAATGAACTTACTACTAAACACGCTTATAAGGTAGCCTTCCAAAGTAAGAAACCTACAGCGATAATACTAACTAGACAAAACGTAGAAACGCTTTATGAAGTTAGTGAAGAAGACTTTGCTAAAGGGGCTTATTTTGTCCATGAGCATCTAACAGCAAAATATAGTCTTGTTGCTACAGGAAGTGAGGTTAATTTAGCTATGAAGTGTGCCCAAGAATTAGAGAAGGATGAGATTCTTGTAAATGTTATTTCAATGCCTTCTTTTGATCTATTTGAAGTTCAAGATGCTAAATACAAAAGAAAAATATTTAAAGACTATGATAAAACTATTTCAATAGAAATGGCTTCTAGTTTTGGTTGGGGTAAATATGCTAAACATAATATTTCAATTGATACGTTTGGTAAAAGTGGTAAAGCATCTGATGTTATCAAGGACTATAAATTTGATGTTAAGAGTGTAACTAAAAAAATAAAGAGTATAATCAAACACTAATTTACTTTATTCGACTTTGTAATTAGTTAAACTACTAACGGTGATAAAAATGAAAGAGTATTTTTTGTGTCAGGTGAACAATAACTTTGCCAATTTGTTTGATGATGATAACTTAAAATCATTATATGAACTCTATTTAAGAAGTAAAGAGGATATCTATTATCAAAAACAATTTAAAACCTTCCTAAGAAACGTTGATAAGGAAAGTATTAAAGAGATTATTGATCAAAAATTCAAGGTTAGAGACGATTATAAGCAAGAAGGAGACTTTTATTACTTAAAGAACTTTATTACCCAGAATTATGAGATATTAGATCTTAAAAAGAATTATATGGTTATTAGAACTGATTATGAAGTGAGCCCCTTCTTAAATACGCTCTCTAAAAACTTTCCGGACCTAATTTTAATTGATATAAATAAGTATAAAATTGCCAGGCTGGGACTTGTAATTTAAAAAACTATTAGTTAGAATAGATAAAGAAATGAGGTTGTAATATGTTGATTGATATTTTACTTGCAGTTGGAGGTTTACTTGTTGGTGGTATACTTGGATTTTTTATTTCAAGAAACTTGTTCATGAACCAAATGAAGAAAAATCCTCCGATCAATGAGAAAATGATTAGAGCGATGTTCTTACAAATGGGAAGAAAACCATCCGAGACCCAAATTAGACAAGTAATGAATTCAATGAATAAACATAAGTAATTCTCTGTTAAATATAAAAACAACTTATAATGATTAAGTTGTTTTTTTATACTATTTTATAACCAGGTTACTTTATTTTCACTTCGATTCATTATCTTAACTATATTAGATTCATGTCGGTAGATAACTAGTGAAACCATTACCAGTAAAGTAATACTAAATGCTAGGTCTAAGCTAACTCCTAGTAGTAGAGAATTATTGAATATTGGTAAGAATGAAAGAATGGCGACAAATACCAAACTAAACATTGATGAAAGACTCACAGTCTTAGTTAGTTTTAAGATTAGGAAGAATAAAACAACCCCGATTAGAAATAAATATAAATTCATGATTAGTAAAAACCCAAAAGTACTAGCAACTGCCTTACCACCCCTGAATGAGGCAAACAGAGGATAACAATGCCCGATTAATGCTCCTATACCTGCTAGGTATAGGTAGTGAGAAAGATAGGTTATATCAGGATTATTTCTAAGTAGTAAGAAAATTATTAGAACCGATAAGCTACATTTAAGAAGATCAAGTAAAAGAGTGGCGATGCCAATTTTTTTACCCAAAACCCTACCGGCATTACTGGCACCTAAGTTACCACTTCCTGCTTCCCTAATATCTTTTTTACAGAAGATTTTACCTAATAATAATGAGAAAGGAATCGATCCAATCAAATAGCCAACGTTCAATGAAAATATGTAGTACATATGGTCCACCTCGCATTAATTATACATTAAATAGTGCAATTGACTAATAATTTTTGTATAATAATTGAGTATTGACGTTTTGAGAGGAGTTTTTGTGTGTCCGTTAGTAGTGGTTATAATGAGAGTAGTATTCAAATTTTAGAAGGTTTACAAGCAGTAAGGAAGAGACCAGGTATGTATATCGGTTCCACGGATTATCGAGGACTACATCACCTAGTTTGGGAAATAGTCGACAACGCGATTGATGAGGCAATGGGCGGATGGGGAAATAAAATTGTCGTTACTTTACATAAAGATAACAGTATTTCTATACAAGATGAGGGAAGAGGTATCCCGACCGGGAAACACGTTTCTGGTAAATCTACACCTGAAGTAGTTTATACCGTTTTACATGCTGGTGGTAAGTTTGGACAAGAGGGTGGTTATAAGACCTCTTCTGGTCTACACGGTGTTGGTGGGAGTGTAGTTAATGCTTTAAGTGAATTTATGGATATTACTATCTATAGAGATGGCAAAATACATAATATTAGATTTGAAAAAGGGGGGAACCTCGTTTCACCTTTAAAGGTAGTAGGTAATAGTTACCGTCACGGTACCCTAGTACGCTTTAAACCAGATAGAAAGATATTTTCAGATATAGATTTTAATTACAATACTATTTCAGAAAGGCTTAAAGAGAGTGCTTTCTTGATAAAAGGTTTGGAAATAATTTTAATTGATGAAAAGGGAAATAGACAAGAAACATTTTGTTACGAGAATGGACTTGTTGCTTTTGTTGAATTTGTTAACGAGCTAAAAACGCCTTTACATGAGCCAGTTTACTTTGAACAAGAAAGTAGTGGTATTCAAGTAGAAGTAGCTTTCCAATTTTGCAATGAGTATGAAGAAAGTGTTTTATCTTTTGTTAACAATTTAAGAACAATTGATGGTGGTACCCATGAAGTGGGGCTTAAGACTGCCTTTACTAAAGCATTTAATGAATATGCCAGGAAATATAATTTCCTAAAAGAGAGAGAAAAGAATTTAGATGGAAGCGATGTAAGAGAGGGTCTTACTGCGATTGTATCTTTGAAGATCGGAGAAAATTTGCTTCAGTTTGAAGGCCAAACAAAAGGTAAGCTAGGTACTAGTGAAGCTAAAGGTGCGGTTGAGAATGTTGTTTTTGAAAAGCTAACAGCATTCTTAGAGGAAAACAAGGAAATAGCCCAGACTCTTATTAAGAAATCGCTTAAAGCAAGACAAGTAAGAGACGCTGCAAGAAAAGCTAGAGAAAATGCTAGAAATTCTAAGAAGAATAAGGTTGAAAGGATTTTAAGTGGTAAACTAACTCCGGCTCAATCTAAAAATAAGATGTTAAATGAACTATTCCTAGTGGAAGGGGATTCTGCCGGTGGTAGTGCAAAACAGGGACGAGATCGTCACCATCAGGCCATCTTACCGCTTAGAGGTAAGGTTATTAATAGTGAGAAAACTAGAATAGAAGATGTTCTTAAGAATGAGGAGATATCTACTATCATTCATACTATTGGAGCAGGTGTAGGCGAAGACTTTGATATCAAGGATGCAAGATATGGAAAAATAATCATTATGACTGATGCTGATACCGATGGAGCACATATTCAAGTACTCCTACTTACTTTCTTTTATCGTTTCATGAGACCGATGATTGAACACGGAAGGGTCTTCTTAGCTTGTCCACCTCTATATAAGGTGAGTAAAAAGGTTGGTAAGAGCGAAAAGTTTAAGTATGCTTGGGATGAAATTGAGTTAGAAGAGGCTAAAAAAGAACTCGGTGACAAATACACTATCCAAAGATATAAGGGTCTAGGTGAGATGAACGCCGAACAACTTTGGGAAACTACCATGGATCCTAAAACTAGAACCCTAATTCAAGTTAGTGTCGATGACCTTGTTAATGCCGATCGTCGAGTTAGTGTTTTAATGGGTAATAAGGTTGATGTTCGTAGAAAATGGATCGAGGATAACGTTAAATTTACCCTTGAAGATAATTTTAGTGAAGGGAGTGAAGTATAATGGAAGATAAGAATTTAGTTTACTCGCTGCATGATATCATGGGAGATCGCTTCGCTCGATATTCCAAATACATTATTCAAGAAAGAGCACTCCCAGACGTAAGAGACGGCTTAAAACCAGTCCAAAGAAGGATTCTATATGCTATGTATAAGGATGGGAATACTTTCACTCGTCCCCATAGAAAATCTGCTAAAACTGTTGGTAATGTAATAGGTAACTATCACCCACATGGTGATACTAGTGTTTATGATGCCATGGTGAGAATGTCGCAGTGGTGGAAGAACAATGAGATCCTTATTGATATGCACGGTAACAACGGGTCAATTGATAATGACCCTGCAGCAGCGATGCGTTATACTGAAGCACGCCTAAGTAAAATTGCTAATGAACTTTTAAAAGATATTGAAAAAGATACTGTAAACATGGTTTACAACTTTGATGATACAATGTTAGAACCTACGGTATTACCTGCTAGATTCCCGGCCCTTTTAGTTAATGGCGCTAAAGGTATAGCAGCAGGTTATGCTACTGAAATACCTCCGCATAATCTAAGCGAGGTCATTAATGCTGCTATTTATAGACTTAAGAACCCAAGTTGTATGCTAGAAGAAATAATGGAGTTTATTAAAGGTCCAGATTTTCCTACTGGTGGTATAGTTCAAGGAAAAGAAGGAATTAAAGATGCTTTTGCTACAGGTAGAGGTAAATGTGTTATTAAATCTAAGTGTGAGATTAAAGAATCGAAGAAAATGTATCAAATTATTGTTAGCGAAATACCATATGAGGTTGTTAAGAGTGACCTAGTTAGAAGTATTGATCAAATAGCCTTTGATAAAAAGATTGACGGTATTATCGAAGTTAGGGATGAGAGTGATAAAGAAGGTCTAAGGATTGCTATTGATATTAAAAGAGACGCTGATCCAGAACTAATCTTGAATTACTTGATGAAGAATACTTCATTACAAATAAATTATAACTATAATATGGTAGTTATTAATAATAATCGCCCGATGCAACTAGGAGTTTTAGAATTAATTGATGCTTATAATGCCCATCAAATTGAAGTAGATACAAAGAGATGTCAGTTTGATTTAGACAAGGCTAAAGACAGACTACATATCATCGATGGTCTTATTATCGCCGTTGATAACCTAGATGAAGTTATTGCTATTATTAGAAAGAGTAAAAATAAGAGTGACTCTAAAGATAATCTAATAAGTAGATACTCTATAAGTGAGAAACAAGCTGAAGCGATTGTTTCTTTACAACTTTATCGTTTGTCTTCTACTGATGTAGACTTGCTTGTTAATGAAAAAGAAGAGTTAGTTAAACAAGTAGAAGAGTTAAAAGAACTACTAAGTGATGAAGGAAAACTTAGAAAACTAGTTATTAGAGAACTAACTGAAATTAGAAAAACTTATGATTCACCTAGACTTAGTGCATTAGAAGAAGAGATTGATGAAATAGTTATTGATAAAAAAGATATGATAACTAAAGAGGAGGTTATGGTTAGTTTTACTAGAAGAGGATATGCAAAGAGATCTTCACTTAAGTCTTATAACGCTACTCAAGATGAACTACCTAACGTTAAGGATGATGATATACTAGTAGGAGTCACCAGTGCAATGACGACTGATGTCTTACTCTTATTTACCACTCTAGGTAACTATATATACATCCCAGTCTTTGAATTAGCAGAAGGTAAATGGAAAGACGATGGTGAGCACATTAATAATATTGCCACCTTGTCTAGCAATGAGTTTATTGTAGGTGGTATCTTAGTTAGCGAGTTTAATAGTGATGTTAATATTATCCTAGCAACCCATAAAGGCTTAATTAAAAAAACAAGTCTTTCTGAGTTTGAAGTACAAAGATACACTAAAACATATAAATGTGCTAAAGTTGATAAAGAAGATGACTATCTAATCGGTGTTGGTTTTGGAGACGGAGATAGTCAGATTATTATCGCTACTGATCAGGGTTATGCTGTTAAGTATCATGAAGAAGAAGTTTCACCGATCGGTGTTAAGGCTGCTGGTGTTAAAGCTATTAGTAATTTAAAGAGATATGGAAATCCAATTGGTATGGCAGTCCTACACAAGAACAATACCAAGAATACATATCTTGTTAGTAGGCAAGGTGGCTTTAAGGTAATTAACCCGGATAGTATTGATACTACTGGCAGGGTTAATAAACCTACTTCTATCTTTAAATGTTTCAAATCAGACCCACATGAAGCGGTTTACTTTGGTTTAGTAAACGAAGGTGAAAAAGCATTCGCTCTTAGCACAAATAATCTAATTGAATTAGATTTAGGTGAAAAACCTTCACCGCTAGAGCGTAATATGAAAAATAACTTACAGATTGCTAATAATGAACAAATAATCACGGCATCTAGCAATCATGTTGACATCGTTGGTAATAATACATTTATTTATCGCCCTAGTGTGAGTATTGGAACAAGTAGTATTGACACACCAAAGAAGAATGATACTAAAGAGACAGACTATGAGAAAATCTCTATTCTAGATCTATTAGATGATGACTTTTAAATAGAATAAAACCCGCCGTTTTGGGCAAACTCATTTTGAGAGTGATAAAATGGCAAGACATAAAGTTGTTATTACTGGTGTAGAAACTAGTAATATTAAGGTTCTAAAAAATGAAGAGACAATTCAGCTTATAAAAAGACTACAAGCAGGAGACGCTTCAGTCCAAAATGAGATCGTCAATGGCAACTTAAAGCTTATCTTATCGGTTATTAAGAAGTTTTCTAATCGAACTGATAATCTTGATGACTTATTTCAAATCGGTTGTATCGGTTTAATTAAAGCGATTAATAACTTTGATTTAAGTTATAATCTTCGCTTCTCTACCTATGCAGTACCGATGATTATCGGTGAGATAAAAAGATACTTAAGGGATAATACCCCGGTTAGAATCTCAAGGCAGATTAAAGACTTGGCCTACAAAAGCATGAAGGTTAAAGAAGAGTACATTATGAAGTATCATAATGAACCTAGCGAAGAACAAATCGCAGAGATCCTTGAAGTCGATGTTAAGAGTATTCAGGAGGCTTTAAGTTCCACTCAGAGCGTAGTCTCGCTCTATGATCCAATATATGGTGAAGGGGATGACGCTATCTATTTGATAGATCAGCTCGGAGATGATTACTATAGTAATGAAAAACTAGTTAACTATATAACGCTTAGAAATGCCATAAAAAGGTTAAATGAACAACAGCGAACCATTATCAAAGACCGTTATTACCTTGGTAAAACCCAATTTGAAATAGCTAGTGAATTTAATATTTCACAAGCTCAAGTTTCAAGACTAGAAAAGAGCGCGATTGAGTCTCTTAGAAGTTATTTCTAAAATATTCTTTAACTTCATTATTTTTGTAGTATAATGGGATTGAGGTGTAACTATGGGATTTTCTAAAAAGATAAAGAAGAAATTATTTCCAGATGAAGAAGAAACTCTTTTTTATCACATAGAAAAACCTAAGAATACCTCTAAGACAAGCGTAATTCATAAACCGATTAGTTTTCAACAAACTCAATCAATTGCCAGTGATCTAAAAAACAATACTAATGTTATTTTAGATATTAGTGAACTTAATAAAACTGATGCACTAAAGATGATTAACTTTTTAGGTGGAGTCATATTTGCCCTAAATGGTGAAATTAAAAGAAATTCTAAAATAGAATTTGAGTTTATAGTTAATAAAGGTAAATAATAAGTCTCTTTTCTATAGGAGATTTTTATAATTCAATCTATAATTGATTTAAATAGTTATTTTTAAGGAGGAAAAAATATGAAAATAGGTATTTTGTTAGGTAGTACAAGAGAGGGAAGAGTTAGCCCTCAAGTAGGCGAATATATTAAGAATATTGCTACAAAAAGAGATGATGCAACTTTTGAAGTTGTTGATATAAAAGACTATAAGTTACCACTTTTAGGTGAGAGCGATGTAGTTGAAGGCATTACAGCCTGGAACGAGAAGTTAGCATCTTTAGATGGTTTTATCTTCATCACTGCAGAATATAACCATAGTCTATCAGGTTCTTTAAAGAACGCTTTAGACTTAGCTAGGGAGCCATGGGCTAATAAAGCAGCTGCTATTGTTAGTTATGGTTCAACTGGTGGAGTTAGAGCAGCTGAACACTTAAGAGCAGTAATGGGAGAACTTCAAATCGCTGATGTAAGAACTAATGTAGCCTTTAACTTGTTTACTGATTTTGAAAATGGTACAGTCTTTAAACCGGCTGACTTCCATGTTAAGAGTGTTGAAAGCATGTTAGATCAATTAGTTACCTGGACTAAAGCCATGAAATCAATTAGATAGTAGTTATAGCAAAAGTATAAATACTAAAAATAATTGAAAATATTACTCATCTATGTGATAATAGACGAGTATAAATTAAAAAGGCTAAGAAAAAGACAAGATCTTAGACAAAAGTTATTATAGAGAGGTGCTGGATGGTGAAAAGCACTAATAACTAGTTTAGGATTATCACTTTGGAGCTACTTTAGTGAAATTAGTAACTAAAGTCGTGAGACTGCGTTAATGTATAAGAGCATAAATTTTATTTATGAAAAAGGATGGTACCGCGTCTAGATGACGTTCCTTAAGGTACCTTTTTTATTTAAAGGAGGAAAAGTTATGGAAATCAAGAAAACACTATTGATGCCTAAAACAAAGTTTGAGATGAGGGGAAACTTAAGTGTTAAGGAACCAAATATTAGAAAGAGTTGGCAGCAACTAAAGATATATGATTCTCTAATAGAGAAAAACAAAGGCAAGAAACCCTTTGTACTTCATGATGGGCCACCATATGCTAATGG
>DUOF01000016.1 GCA_012839015.1 bacterium | reverse complement strand
ATTATTTTGTTGTGCGAGTATCTAACCTCTATTTCACCCTGTACCTTACCGATAACATAGATATTACCATTAACGATCACTTTAGCACCTTTATTGATGTTACCTACTAATAAGGTATTAGTTTTAAAAAACTTTACTTCTCCAGCCCGTATACTCCCTTCGTGAAGCATCAATTCTTTTTTAGCTTTTTTGACACTTTTAATGCACTGAACAACTATGTCCTCATAGCCTGAAAACACATCAAAAAGCATAAGTACCTCTTTATTGTTTAACTCTCTTTCAAGAACATCAATCTCTAAGGTCTTATCTTTTAATTTTTCTTTTAGATATAATCCTTCTAGTTTACTTCTTAAAGTATCTAGCGCGATCTCATAATTAACCTTATCATTAATAGTAAAGATAAGTTTTTTATCAATTGCTTCAAATATAACAATTTCATCCATAATCTAGCCTCCTGATAGTTATTATAGATGGTTTAAATGTCGAAAAAAGCCAAAGAAAAGGAAACTGTGAAATTACTTAGAAATATGATAACTGTTTTAAACTTGTAAACTTCTCTTTACCAATAATTATATGGTCCAATAAATGTATTTCTAGTATTTCACCCCTTGCTGCTATCCGTTTACTTATCTCAATATCACTATCACTTGGAGTAGTGTCTCCACTTGGATGATTATGAAGACAAATAATCTTTGAAGCAGCCAGCTCGATTGCCTTTTTAAAGATTAAATTAATATCTATTAGTGAAAAGTTAATACCACCCTTAAATAAGACCTCATACTTAATAACTTTATTTTTTATATTTAAGAATACGACTACAAATTGTTCTTGAGGTATATTCCTAAATATTGGTTCAAAGTATTTAGCGATATCTTCTGGATGCTTAATTGATTCACCAGAGTGTAACTGGGTATTAATTAGTCTTTTAATTATTTCAGCAACTGCAATTATCTGGGTAGCCTTTGCACTTTTAATCCCCTTAATCCTAATAAGACTTTCAAAGTTTGTATTAAACAGATTATTAATACTTCCATATTTATTTAATAGTTTCTGTGCTAAAACAAGTGCAGATTCCCCTTTAAAACCACTCTTCAAGATAATTGCTAATAATTCTACATTAGAAAGACTCTCAATTCCATTTCTTATCGCCTTCTCTCTAGGTCTTTCACTAACTGGTATTTCTTTTATCTTTATCATTACCTAAGTCCCATTTAAATTTTATCCCCCCTCCTAGATTGACCTCCCCAGTAGCAGACTGATATAGTTTATAAACAGCTACTAATATTACCGCAATAGCACCTACTGCTATAACAACAGTAAGTGCAGGGGCAGCACCTCCGTAAATGTGTCTACATTCTTCAACACTGAGCAATTCCATAATTATCCCTCCTTGTTAAATAAATACGCCCCAAAACTTGTTTATCCTTAATAATATTTGCTATTATGCCTAGTTTCTTTTATAATAATTATATCGGGGGTTGTTATAAATGAGCAGAAAGGAAGTTATTAAAAGTGTCTCCCTTAATGGTGTAGAAATTAAAAATAAGATTGAACGTTCAATAGCGTATGATCATGAAAAACTAAAGAACTTAGATATTCCTTTTACTATGAAAGAAAATCCTGATTTCAAATTACCTTTTAGTGATTTTAAAATCGCGGTTGCACGTGAACTTATGGAACGTGAAGCCCTAATTGAGAACTTAAATAAACTATTAACATATCGTTATCAAGAAGCTGAATATCAAAGAAAACTAGCAGAATATAATGAATATATGAAAACAAAAGCAGAGATCGATAAAACTCTTCTTACTAATCAACCAGAAGAGGAAATCTATGAGGTCATCACTGAGGAACCTGTTACCCAGGATGAGGTTGAACCTGTCATTATTCCTGTACCAGTACTAGAAGATAATAAGGAAGAAGAACCTGCAGTAAGTGTTGTTGAGAGTAAGGTAGAAAAAGAAAAAGTCCGTAAGAAATCTACTACTATCACTCTAAAAGCGGATACTAAGAAAGTTATTGAAAAAATTAAAGCTGAAGCCATTGCCAAAAATGAAGGTAAGAAAGTAATAGGTAGAAGAGAAATAAACCTAATGCTTGAAAAACAAAGAGCACGTAAAAACAAAAAAATAATTGATACTAGTACCCTAGAGGATAAAACTAGTATTGACATCTACCTAACTGCGATTAATAAGTTAAAAGAAGTTGAAAAAGAAAAACCATAATGAGGTGAGAAAATGGTTTGTGAAAAATGCAGAAGTGAACTAGATCCAGTTAGCAATGAATGCAATTATTGTAAAAAGATTGCTTTTCAACAAGAAGAAAAGAGTATTAAAACACTAACGATAATTTCACTTGTCTCAGCCTTTGTACTATCCGGTATCGTTGCATTTATATTGGCCGTAGTTTCTAAAAATAACGTTAACAAACTAATGACTCAAGGTTATGAGCCATCTAAAGAAACTAAATCACTTGCAAATGCAAGTCTAATTGTTTCTATAGTAGCCCTAGTATTAAGAATATTCTTACTGGTTATTATAATTCTACTTATAATCAAGTTGCCAGGAATCATCGAGGAATTACAGTTAGATAAACTTCTAGAAGAGTTACAAAGACTAAACTAAATAAAAAATATGATCCTAGGATCTTATAAGCGCGTAGACATAACCTACGCTTTTTATTTATCTTCTTTTTCCCCTTCCTCTTTGTATTTAAGTGAAATAATCTTGGCGATCTCTTGAGCATTCTTTAAATAATTCAGGGAATAACAAATATTACTTATATTAACCGCCTCATTATTAGAAAATTGTATCTGAGGGATATAAATAAGCGCAGTTAACCATTCCTTCTCATAGTCTTCTAGAATGAATGTTTTAAAGTATTCCTTATAATAGGTCTCAAAGTCTATACTTACCTCATTAAGACAACTAAAGGTATAGAAAATATCATAAACCGGAGGGGATACTTCGATGTTTTCGACTCCAATTACCTTACGAGTCTTTAATAAGATATGATCATAATTAAAGTTATTATAAGTAAAAACCATTCTTAAACTACTCTTGTTTTCGCACTTTCGACTAAACTTTTCTAAAGCTGAGTTAGCCTTATTTATTGCTTCCATATATCGAGGATAGTTTAGTAAGAAAAGCCATTCAGAAGGTGATTTATAATCTAGTCTTTCAATTCGAGTCATATATTTATCTAGTGTTTCTGCCACATCATCTATCTTATCGGCAATAAAATCATATGTCTGCTTAAAGAAGGCTTCGTTGACCTTAATTACATAAAAGGATTTGCTATGTAGAGTAGCTAGTACATTAAGAAAGAAGCGTAGTTTTAGATCTTTTAATAAAGCACCATCTTCTTCATACCAAGGAAGTACCATGAAGTAGATATTATCAACTGAAGATATATAACGATTGTAAGAGTTTTTAAGTGGTATCACAAAACTCTCGATACCCAATAGATCTAGTTTTACGATAACAGATTCTAAGTTTTCATTATATGGTATATATTTAAGCGCAAAGTCCCCATAATTAGTTTTCATACGATAAACATCACTGCTTATCTTAATAAAAGTGAAAACCTCTAAATTATACAAAGACTTAATTGATTGTTTCATTTTAATCGATCGGTAAAAATATTAATTTACCTTCCTCAATATCCACAATTTTATTTAGCTTTTTAAGTTTCTCTAAATCTACTTGATATTTGTTAGCTATTTCTTCAAGAGTTTTCTCATTACGAACAACATGAAGTTTCCAACTAACCTCTTCCTTTATACGCTTATTACCAAACACTTGAGTAATCAGACTAGTTTTTGCAACTTCTTCTACCTTGTCTATTCTCCTAATTAGAGTCTTTTCTACTTTAGGTTCCTTCACCTCTTCTTCTTGTTCTTCTTGTTCTTCCTCAAAGTTTTCCCTTAAATCAAATACCTGGATATCAAGATCATCATCATAATTAAAAAGATCGTTATCTTCTAGTTCGCCAATTTCAATCTTGGGTTCACTGATTTCTTTCTTTATTTTCTCTACCATTTCCTTTTGCTTAGTAAGTTTACTATCTTCCTCGGCAGGAAACGATTTATCAACTTCTTTTAGACCTAGTATCTTTAATTTAATACGTAGTTCTAATATATTATCTTTAATAGTGTATTCAAAATCATCAACGATCATCTCTAACTTATTTCTATCTTCGATATAACTGTATTCACTGAAAAAATCGACATTAAAACACTCTTCAAACTCTTCTACACCTTCTGCAGTCTTTACACTCCCGGTTACATCAACCGTCCCGATTGTTTTAATGCCTTCTATTTCCTCAATATAATTAATATCATCATCAATATTAATTATTAATAAGTCTTCGACATTACCATTGATAATTATCTTTTTATCCAAATTAATAATTCTCATTACATAACCCCCTTTGTATAAAGGGTATGAAAAAACAAGGCTTTTTATAACCTTGTTTTAAACGTATTTAGCAATAATATTTTCAATCTCTTTAAACAGCTTTTGATCATTATAGTTTACTAACTGGTATTTAATATCTTTGCCAAAAGCCTCAGCCATATTTTTCTTTAGTTTAGCCCTTAGACTTTGATTTAACTTATCACTCTTCGTGGCTACTACTAGAATATTCTTGTTTGCTTTTTTAAGCATTTCATAACATAATATATCATCTTCACTAGGATAATGCCTAGAATCTATTAATAGTATGAATAAGACTGCGTTATCTCTTTCAAAGATATACTCTTCCATCATAGAAGCGAAGCTAGCATCCTCTTTTAGCGTTGTTTTAGCATACCCATACCCTGGAGCATCTACAAGCCTAAATGAGTCTCCTACAGCAAAGAAATTAAGCAACCTAGTTCTTCCTGGTGTAGAAGAGACTCGGGCTAGTTTCTTATTGTTGCAAAGGGTATTAATAAAGGTAGATTTACCAACGTTACTCTTGCCAAGGATACACACTTCACTAAGATTATCATTTGGCCAACTCTTCTTATTAGGAGCAGATATTACAAATGATACATTAGATAGAGACACGGTTATTACCTTTATTAACTAAAGCGATATTTAGAACATCATCAAACTTATTAGCGAAGACTATTTCAGTAGTATCTTTTACTAGAGCTGGGATATCTTCTAGGTTCTTTTCATTATCTTTAGGAATAATAATGGTTTTAATACCTGCTCGATGAGCTGAAATGGATTTTTCTTTTAATCCTCCGATAGCTAGAACATTACCTCTAAGAGTGATTTCACCAGTCATAGCAACATCATTTCTCACCGGGATATCAGTTAGGGCACTAACAATGGCAGTAGCCATTGTTACACCGGCACTTGGACCATCCTTTTTAACCGCACCTTCGGGTACATGAATATGGATATCTATTTTAGCGAATAATTCCTCATCAATACCAAATTTTTTAGCATTAGCTTTAATATAATCAAAACCAATATTAGCAGATTCTTTCATAACGTCTCCTAGACTTCCGGTAACGACTAGTTTTCCTTTACCAGGGAAGTAGTTTACTTCAACTGGTAGAATATCGCCACCGTAATCGGTATAGGCTAGACCATTTACTAAACCTACTTCATCAGTCTTTTCCTTTTTGATATAATCAAACTTTTCTTGTCCTAAAACTTCTTTAACTTTATTGATATCTACTAGGGCTTCAATAACTTTACCTTCTTCATTCTCTTTTAAGTGAGAAGTGATTATCTTACGACATATTTCAGCGATTAGTCTTTCAAGTTGACGAACTCCGCTTTCTTTAGTGTAATATCTAATAATATGTAAGATAGAGTCATCACTAAAGGCTATCTTTTGTTTGTCTAAGTTATGTGACTTAAGTTGTTTAGGTATCAAGTGATTCTTAGCTATATTTAGTTTCTCTATTTCAGTATAAGAACTCATATTAATGATTTCTAAACGGTCCCTTAAGGCTGGTGGTATGTTGCCAATGTAGTTAGCAGTAGCAATAAATAAGACATTTGATAAATCAAATGGCTCTTCTACATAATGGTCGTTGAACATACTATTTTGTTCTGGATCTAGTACTTCTAAAAGAGCACTTGATGGATCTCCTTTATAATCAGAAGATAACTTATCAATCTCATCTAGAACAAAGACCGGGTTAAGAACTTTAGCCTTCCTCATCCCTTGCATGATTTTACCAGGTAGAGCACCAATATAAGTACGGCGGTGTCCTCTTATTTCAGATTCATCATGAATACCACCTAGGGAAATCTTAACCATGTTCCTTTCAAGTGCTCTTGCAATAGAAAGGGCTAGGGAAGTCTTCCCAACGCCTGGTGGCCCGATAAGGCAAAGAATCGGTGCCTTAATAGAATCAGTGAATTTTCTTACTGCTAAGTATTCGATAATTCTATTTTTAGGTTGTTCTAATCCGTAATGGTCTTCATTAAGAACTTGTTCAACCTTAGCTATATTGATATTTTCTTCACTTCTTTGGTACCATGGAAGATCCATTAGCAAATCAATATAGTTCCTGGTAATCGCAGATTCAGGTGATGCACTCGGTGTCATCTCATATTTTTTTAATTCATTTAGGATTTTTTCCTTAATCTTCTCAGGATAAGGGTTTTCATTAAGCTTCTTCTTTATTTTCTCAATATCCTCATCTTTTGAAGAGACGTCTCCTAGTTCTTCTTTAATAATTTTAAGTTTTTCTCTTAAGATATAATCTTTTTGCGAGTCTTCTAGTCTTTTCTTCATTTTAGCATTAATTTCTTGTTCTATCTCATTGATTAACTTTTCTTGGTTTAATCTATCGATAATAGCTTCTAATTTACCATTAATACTATCAATTTTTAATAGTTCTTGCTTCTTAGCTAGATCAACATCTAGATAATAACAAAGAGTATTAGCTAAGATACTAGAAGATACTCCTTTAGCTAGTGTATTTGATACTGCAGGTGGCATTTTAGAAAAGGCTAAATTGCGACCTTCTAAATTCTTAGCAATCGCTCTTACTAGAGCAGCCTCGTTTTCAAATTCACCTTGTACATCATTTACCACAGAAAAATTCACTAAATTAATATTATTTTCTTCATAAATATCAAATATTTTGACTTTATCAAGGGCAACAACACTTATTTTATAAGAACCATCTGGGTTTTGACGCGAACTCCTGATTCTAGCAACAACACCTATATCATAAAGGTTATCTTTGTCAAATTCGTCCTTTTTAGAATCTATTTCAGTTGTGATAACTATAAGTTCATCGTGGTTTGAAATAGTTTCTTTAACTGACGCTATTTCGTTTTCTCTAATTATATCTAATGAGGCACTTATATGTGGAAATAAGACAGATCCCTTGATTGAAATTATAGGTAAAGTTACTTTTTTAATGTTTCCTTCCATATTAAACCTCCTCTTTATTTTTATAAATTATTGACTGTTTTTAGAAAGTCATAAACTTTTCTAAATAGTTTATCTTGTCTTAATCCGTGCAGACGGTCTTGTAGCATGTTTTTGATATTTTCTACAGATTGTCCATACATTTTAGCAATCTCTTCTAGATCCTTATCAATTTCTTCTTCGCTGACCTCAATTTTCTCTTGCTTAGCAATTTCCATAATGACAAAAGCAAAGTTTATATTATTTTTAGTTTGTTCCCTAGTATTATTCACAAAATCTTCTTCTTTAGTTTTAATCTGTTCTAAGTAGCCTTCATAGGTATTTCCTTGTCTTTCTAAGTCAGCTTTCAATCCTTCGATTCTAGAAGAAACTTCTCTATCTATTAAAGATTTAGAAACTTCAACTTTACTACCCTTTACAATTACATCTAATAGTTTTTCTAAAGATTTATTGTTATTCTCTGCTTCTTTCTCTGCGAATAGTTCTTTACGGTAATGCTCTTTTAACTCTTCTAGAGTTGAAACATCATCTAAATTAGCATCAAGTGCTAATTCATCATCAATACTTGGTAGTTCTTTTACCTTGATTTCATGTAAATGAATCTTAAAGGTAGCTTCCTTACCTTTTAACTCTGGAGTATAGTTTTCAGGGAAAGTTACTTTAATATCTTTGTCTTCACCTGATTTCATTCCAATGATTTGTTCTTCAAAGCCTGGAATAAAACTATTAGAACCAATTTCTAATTGGTATTTACTAGCTTTACCACCTTCAAATGGTTTATCTCCTAAAAATCCTTCAAAGTCAATGATAACAGTGTTACCTTCTTCAACTGTACCTTCTTCTTTAACTGTTAGTTCAGCGTTTTTCTCTTGTAAGTCTTTGATTCTTGCATCGATGTCTTCATCTACAACGACAACAACTTCTTTGTCAATTTCTATATTTTTGTAGTTTCCTAACTCTACAGTAGGTTCTACTACTGCGTGTATTTTAAGAGTTAATTCTTCATTACTGATTTTTTCAACATGAAGATGCGGTTGATCAAATAACGCTAGACCCGCCTCTTTAATAACTTTATCGAAATTCTTTTCTAGGAAAGAATTAATAGCCTCATTAAACATTTTTTCAGGTTTGATTCTGCTTCTAACCATATCTTTAGGAGCTTTTCCCTTTCTAAAACCTTTAATCTCTACATTCTTTGCTAGTTTATTGTAAGCAGATTCAATTTCTTTATTCCATTCTTCTCCACTAGTCTGCAAGGTAATTTCATAAGTACCCTCTTCAATTTTTTTGATATCTTTTTCCATCATATTTCCCCCTTATTGATTTAATTATTATATCAAAAGCCAGATAACTTTACAATTATAATGACCCAGCCTTTTCAATACAAGCGATAAACCCTTTTATTTGACTAGTTTCATTACCATATATCTCTTCTAACGCAACGTCACTTAGATCAAGTGAGTAAAGATCCTTTAAATAGTAATGAATAGCATGGGCTATTTTTGAATGCTCATCTTCTTCTAAAGTAAGCGGCCATTTATAACTTAGATACAGGACAAGTAGTTGTCTAGCTACCTCATAGATGTCAGGATGTTTAATAGCTAGATTTTCCCTCAAAAGTGTTTCCACTTCTAAGTAACTACTAGTAGTCAGTAGATCGCTTGACTCTATTGGATTAATCTTATAGATATTACCATTGTTATCATATTTAAATTCATGATTAACCATCTGCTTTCTAAGCACATCTACTAACATCACCTTAAAGAAGTTTTTAATGTTATCCCTTAAAAAGAACTCAGCAATCTCACTTAAATAATTCCTTGTATTTAAACTATCCAGTTCAATAATAACTTGTAATATAGAATCATAATTATCTGATAGTAATAAAATACTGGTTATTTCTTCCTTAGTTAGAGCACTAGGTTTAGCCTGTTCATTAGTATTAGCATTTATTTCAGCAACAAGACTAATGAATAACTCTTCGTATTTATAAGGAATATATGGCATAGATAGCTCTTCTTTAAGAATCTCGCCAGCACGCTTAAAGTCCTTGATCTCTATTAAACATTTAGTAAGAATAAAGACCACTTCATAGTAATTATTCTTGAAATAATCAAGACTAAGATTAATAAAGTGAATACAAGCATTGTATTTACTATGTTCATATAAAAGGTTTACGATATTTATTAATTCGCTTTCCTCTTTATCTTTAATATCTATATTATTAAGAAAAACAATAATATCTTCTTCACTACTTGAGCTTTCTATTATTTTTTTCATTATTTCCTCCTGGACTATCAAATAACTATTTTAATTTAACATAATTTAAGTTTTATGTAAATAGTTGATACTAAATAGGGCCGATAATAAGACATTTATCACGTTAAACTCTAGATTAGTATGTGTTTATCCATTTAACACTCACTATCTAAAAGACTATAAGGACGAATCTAAAAGCACCCCGGAAACATCCTTTTTTAGCACTTTAACAAGGGTTTTTCTTGACTAGTGACTAATTTAAGATTATTGTATTAATGTATGAATGATTAAGGAAATAGATAAATCTATTACTTAAATCTCGTAAAAGAATATACTATTAAATTTAAATTAAATATATATCTAAGTAACAAACTCTTTAGTCAATATGAGAGATACTTAATGCAAAGGATGAATTAAAAAAATGAGTGTCAATAACAACCCTGAAAAAAAAGCAAGCGATAAGATTATAACTATACCAAATATACTTTCTCTTATCCGTATATTATTAATTCCGGTTTTTCTTTGGTTTTATATACGGGAACAAAATTATTCCCTAGCTGCAGTAGT